>CADBTX010000254.1 GCA_902797705.1 uncultured Lachnospiraceae bacterium
GCTTCGCTGACACCTTCTCCCAAAGGGAGAAGGCGCACGCTCCTTAGTTGTTTATTTGTTGATCTCGTTTTCGGGAGCGTTCTGCAGCGCCCCATTTTCCTTCGCAGCTCTTAAGTCCACTCTCTTCTTATGGAAATCAATCTGTTCCTTCCCGGCCTGTCTCTTCTTATCCAGTTCCTCGGGGCTTATTGGCTTCCTCTGATTCTCTGCCTTATTCTGTCTGGAGATCTCTGTCAAATATTCAGTGAGCTCCTTTGCATTTCTTTCGTAAAGTCTGGGCATGGTATTATCCGGTAATTTTACCCTCGCTGTTATGTGGCTGTAGCTTGTAAAGAAGGGAGTGCTAAAAGAGACCTTATTTCTGACAAACTGCCCCAGCTTCTCTGACATTCCTAATCTGTGGGACCCCACAGGAGATCTTCCCTTCCACCAGTGGTCATGGGTCGTGCGGTATAGATCCGAAGCATCCTTAAGGTCATTCAGAGCCTCGAGAAATTCCAAAGGCTTATAATCCCTGTCCCTAAATTCCCCTATTTTTTTAAGGGCATTCTTCATGGCCGTATATTCTTTATTATCGGAGCTTCCTTTTTTTACCGATTCAAGCTCTGCCAGCAGATTGCGGGCTTCGGCTGATACTGCTTCGGCTTTTTCGTTAAAGTCATTTAAGTCTCTTAAGGTCATATCCGGATCGACTTCATCAACCCCCTTCGCGGGATTCCAATAATAATTATTTTTCTCCTTAACCTCTGCCGCTGCTTCTGCCTCAGGGGGGATCTTAGAGAATACCTTACCGTCAGCCTTAGCGATATCCGGGCTTATCTCATATCCGTATTTCTCAGCATTTCCGGTTTTGGCCCTGCCCCGCTCGAAGCTGTCTCTCTTGTTTGAGATTTCTTCAGGATCTCCTTCTGCAATGTAACTATTGATCTTATCATTGAATTTTGTATTCAATTTCTGACCCATGGTTTTCCCGGGATAATTAGGATCATCAGCGGGGAATTTATTCATGACACCGATGAACTCCTCAAAGAGACCATTTAAGGCTTCAGCTCTCTTATAGTTGCTGTCCAGGGCCTCGGAAATCGCATCACCAACGGCCTTTATTCCCTTATCATTGGCAGGGACAGCCGGATCATCCCCTGCAGCATCCGCACCGAGGAAAATCTCCGTGCCGGGTATCTCACCGTTTCTGATACTCTGTTCCATGGATTCCTTGGCTTTTCCGGCTTCGATACGGAGTTCTGCCATATGACGCCCGGCCTGTACAGCAAAGTCTTCGAAAACAGCTTTTTCTCTTGTATTCACGTTTCCTGCAAGCTCACTTCTGCCATAAAGAGTTCTCTTAAACCTGTTCAATACGTTTTCGGCCGCAAGATGAGTCGCATCTCTTTCAGTATCATTATTGACAAAGGTCTGTATCTCTGTCACCCATTTCAGGACGTCTGCCATACGTCCTCTGTCCATCATGGTGACAAGCTCGCTGTACACCCTGTTCTCGTAGGATTCCGCATCTTCATTTGCTTTCTGGCGTATGCTTTCGGTAAGTCTGTTAAGGAGCTCGGCATTTCCGAGTTTCGGCTCTTCCCCGGGCAGATATTCAGGAGCATCGGGATGCATTTCATTCCAGGAAGTAAAAATAAATCTTATATCATCCTCATTATCCCGGAATTCAGCAGTATTTACAAATTCCGGTCTTTTAAGATTATCAATAAGTGCCTTCATGAAATCATGAGGCGTTTTAGACAGGCCCTCACCAAAATCGAAAAGAGCTGCTCCCATTCCTTCCTTGGAATCGGCCTCAATATTTGAGATCTTCCAGACAATACGGGCCAGGTTTGCGTTCTTTGGATCATCTCCAAGACCTTTCTTAAAGAAATCAAAGAGTTCATTCTTTGTTACGCCCTGAACCAGCTCAAACTCATCGACCAGACCTTCTTTAGCTTTCTCCCATGGATCGTTGGAGTTCGCTGCCTGCACCGGCTCTTCTGCAGCAGCAGCCTGCTCTTCCGGCTTTACCTCCTGATTAACCTCAGGATTAATCTCCTGATTAACCTCAGGATTAATCTCCTGATTATCTTCTCTCTTAGCTTCCTCTTGTACTTCCTGATTTACTACCTGCTCTGCTTCAGGTTTTGCATTCTCAGCCTGAACCGCCTCAGGCATATTTACCCTGTCATTTGGATGACTCTCATTCCATCTGTTTACGATGAGTTCTACGTCATTCTTTATGTCATTTAAACCTTCTTTTACAAAGGTTTCATTATTAATAGCATTCTTTGCGACCTGTTCAAAGAATTCGTCCAGTCCGATCATATCTAAGCCCAGATCAGTAAGAGCAGGAAAATTGAATTCAAAAGCAGGACTGGTGCAGATCCTCCAAAGAGCACGGGCAAAAGCAGCATTTTCGGCATTGTCCCCGAGTCTGTTCCGTAAAATAGCATAGAAATCGTCTAACTTCAGGTAGGGCTCTTCTACCATACCTGATAGAACTCCTTTTTTTGCAGTCTCCCAGGGATCCTCTGCAGCGCTCTGTTCATTGGGAGCAGGCTTTTCTTCCGGAATCTCAGGCTCCGGCACCGGCTCTTCCTTTGGAGCAGTATTAACTTCCGGGATCTCCCCCTCCTTAAGAGTGCTTTCGGGAAGATTGGACAGTTTATAAAACTCGAACCCTTCTCTCTTATTGTATCTAGTAGCTAAAAATCTGTATTCCTCCGGGAAGAGCTTTACAAAATCTTCACCAAAGGTACTTAATTCACCGGGCTCTCCTCCTAAAAATGCTTCAAGCGCATCCTCCTCCAGCTGTTCAAGAGTTAGTGGCCTGCCGGTCCTGATATGTGTTGATGCATTCATAGAGTGGTTATTTTGATACGACTCTATATGCCACAGTATCCGCGCGATCTTTGCGGTTTCCGGCGTATCGGAGATCTTCCTTACAGCATCAAAAAATTCTTTGGCTGTGAGCTGTCTATTATATCCGGGAAGACCCTCACCCGCCTTTTCCCATATATCTGCATTGGCATTTGCGTTTACGTCCGGCATTTCTTTTTCCTCCAAATCCATAAGAATAA
>CADBTX010000255.1 GCA_902797705.1 uncultured Lachnospiraceae bacterium
AGAGGATACTCTCTTCCTGAATCGTTACTCAAGGAATCTACCTCCTACTTTTGGTGAGCATTAAAATCTGTAATGTGCAAATGCCTTGTTTGCATCTGCCATCTTGTGCATGTCTTCTTTACGCTTTACAGCGCTTCCTGTGTTGTTGGAAGCATCCAGTATCTCGTTGGCAAGCCTGTCTACCATTGTCTTCTCGGATCTCTGCCTTGAATACATGGTAAGCCATCTTAAGCCAAGAGCCTGACGTCTGTCAGGACGGACCTCGATAGGTACCTGATATGTGGCACCACCGATACGCCTTGCTTTTACTTCCAGCATGGGCATGATATTGCTCATTGCCTCTTCAAATACTTCAAGAGCAGGCTTTCCGGCCTTCTCTTCGACCTTCGCAAATGCACCGTATACTATCTTCTGGGCTACGCCCCTCTTGCCGTCAAGCATTATATTATTTATAAGCTTTGTAACGACTTTGTTGTTGTAAACGGGATCTGCAAGGACGTCTCTTTTTACAATATGTCCTTTACGTGGCACGTTTCTTCCCTCCTAGATATGAGTCATAGGACTCAACGGTACTCAGTGACTAAAGACACTGTTCGTGCGGGACAACTTAAATCCCAACACTACCGTATTTCCTGTTACCTTTACTTACGCTTTCGGAGCCTTAGGCCTCTTTGCACCATACTTGCTGCGAGCCTGCATCCTGTTGGCAACGCCTGCTGTATCAAGCGTTCCGCGGATGATGTGGTATCTTGTTCCGGGAAGGTCCTTTACACGGCCGCCACGGATAAGAACAACTGAGTGCTCCTGCAGATTGTGACCTTCACCCGGAATGTAGGATGTTACTTCGATTCCGTTTGAAAGACGTACACGGGCAATCTTTCTCAGCGCAGAGTTAGGTTTCTTAGGAGTTGCAGTCTTAACCGCCGTGCACACGCCTCTCTTCTGGGGAGAGAGTGTGGCAGTTGCCTTCTTCTGTAAAGAATTGAATCCGTTCTGCAGTGCAGGGGACTTTGACTTCTTAACAGATGACTGTCTGCCCTGTTTTACTAACTGGTTGAATGTTGGCATTTAAGTTTCACCTCTTTTCTTTTTTGGATTTTTGCCGTCCACATTCAAAAGGATGCGGCAAAGTCTACATTAACAACGTGTCTTTGGCGACACGCTAAAACATTGTACTTGAATGTGGTTTTGATGTCAACAAAAACTTTTATTTGTGTTATAATCATCTCATCCAGAACATTTTGGTTTCAGGCGAACCGGGCTTTTACCGTGCAGACGGCAGGGCCGGAACAGCCGGGTACGGCGGCGGGGCAGGCACGGCGTCGTAAGGCACAGGGCCTGCGTCAAGGTATTTCTTATGAGCAAGTTTATCGTTGCGGGGATCACACAGCTGGAGACCATTGTAAAGGTTAAGGAGCTGCCCATCCAATACGCTCCTTATACCGGAGAACCCAACACCATCTACATCTCTGCCGGCGGCGATGCCTTTAATGAATCCCTGGCATTAAAGTGGCTGGGTGACGATGTGAAATTTATGTCCGTTGTGGGAGAGCATGAGAACCTCTCCATCTTCAATCCCTCCGACAGGGAGGTGACCCTTTCCACTGAATACATTCTTCCTATAATAAAAGAAACACCCATCGAGGTGCTCTTATATGACGCCCGCCGCAAAAAGCAGCACTTTGAGGATCTTAAGGATATAAGGGATGCAAAGTACGATATGACTCTTGTGGAACCCCTTATGTCAGACTGTGATATGGTTGTGCTCTCAAACGTGAATTTCTGCCGTCCCTTCATCAGTTCGGCACTTGAACATAATAAGAAGCTGGCGGTAAAGATCCACTGCTTTGCCCGTGAAAAGGAGATCTACAACGAGGATTATCTTAAGAACGCCCATATCCTCTACTTTAACGATAATTCGACAGACGAGGAGCCCTTCACCTTTATAAAGGATATCCGCGAGAAGTACGATCCCGAGATCATTATCTTCGGACAGGGACCCGAGGGCGTGACCATTTTTGACAAGGCGAAGGATTTCATGGTGCACTATGATGCAGTAAAGAGTACTCAGATCGTCAATACCGCCGGTGCCGGAAACGCGCTCTTCGCCTGCTTCCTGCACTACTATCAGAAGACCGGTGACAGCAAGGCAGCCATACACAAGGCTCTCCTCTTCGCCGCTAACAAGATAGGATACATGGGGACTTCCAACGGATTCATGACCGAGGAACAGCTGGAGCATTGGGAACAGCTGATCTGGAATCCCCGCGGAACCTTATAAGAATCTTTCAAGGAGAATTCTGCCCCGTTCCAGCATTTCTTTGCCGGGGTCGGAATTCTCCATTGTTATCTTTCCCTTATGACCCCCCTCTTTTAACAGCCCCTTTTCTTTAAGCCGGCGCTTCAGCTCCCTGGCGGTACCGCTGCTGCCGTCTATTATCCTTATGCCGTCATTCTTTAGATAAGCCCTTAAGTGCTCCTTTATAAAGGGATAGTGCGTGCACCCCAGAACTATCGTCTCTGTATCTGCCGTGAGATAGGGCTTAAGATGCTTCTCGAAATATTGATCCAGTTCCGGACTGTCCAGATCCCCTTCCTCCACAAATTCCATAAGGCCGGGACAGGGCACCGACAGGAGATCTGTCTCTCCCTTAAAACGCTTTACCAGATCCTTATACTTTTCCTGGGCAATGGTCATGGGAGTGGCAAGGACTATTATCCTTCCGCCCCTGCTGCTTTCAACCGCCGGCTTAATGGCGGGCTCGATACCCACTATTGGCAGCTCCGGATAGTCCTCCCGGAGAGAACGGACAGCAGCGCCTGTAGCGGTATTGCAGGCCACTGCCAGTCCCTTGATCCCCTTATCCATCAGTTTTCGGACCACATCATATGTGAGCCGCTTTATCTCCTCCTGAGGCTTTGTCCCATAGGGCGCATTGGCGGAATCGCCGTAATAAAGGTAATCCTCCGAGGGCATTTCATGCACAGCCTCTATAAGTACGCTGAGTCCCCCGAGCCCCGAATCCATAAAGCCTATGGGAAGGTTTACATCATCATTTCTCATTGTCAGCTTTGTCTTCTTTTTTTCCTTCCTCTGCCGGGGTGTTCTCCGGCTTATTTTCCGGCTTATTTTCAGCTTTGTTCTCCGCCTTGTTCACAGGCTTATTTTCAGCTTTGTTCTCCGCCTTGTTCACAGGCTTTGCGTTCATCTGCGGGGCCGGTCCCTTCTTTGGCGGAGCCGTTTTTTTCCTCTTTCCCGCAGAAGCTATCCTCTTTATCACCAGGATGATGACAAGGACTATGACTGCAAAGAGCACAAGCGCGGGTATATGGGTTATGAACCACACAATGAATTCCGTCACTGCGTCCATAACATCTATAAGATTTTCAGTGAAGCCGTTCTTTATCCTGTCAAGTAAGGTCTCCTCTTCCGTAACGGTAAACTTCGTTGTTTCCGTAATGGAGATATAGACCGTGCTGTAAGTAATGTCGTTATCATATGTGCGGAGCTGGGAACGGATACTGTCCAGACGGTATCTCACGTCAGTGAGCTGGGTCTGGATAGCCATGATATCCTCCACCGTTTCAGCCATCTCCATCATACGCTCCAGTGACTTCTGCTCAAGTTCAAGAGCCCTCTCATGGGCCTCTGTGTCCGCATAGCTTAAGGTCACGTCCTCGGTACTGGTGCTGCGGCTCGTGATATTTGAATTTCCCTCCACGTCCTTTAAGAAGGTTTCCAGCTGGTCCGCAGGCACTCTTGCCCTGATATCCGCAGATTTCGAATTGCTTCCGTAGCGGTCATTATCGGCGTAGATATTTGAGGACTCGATATATCCCCCAAGGAAGGTCACCTTGTCCTCTATCCTTTTCGCAAAGGCCTCCACATCATCCGACTCCGAAGAGATATTTACCGTGGTTATGAGCTTCCTGGAGTTCTTTTTCTGTCCGGCACCCTCTCCTTCGCCAACCTCCTCGGGAGCTTCATCCCCCTCGGATATCGCTGACTCCTCCGCCTCATAGTCGTCACCGTAGGAGAAATCCACGGCCGACTTCTCATAGACCGGAGCCTCCGCATCTTCCATCATCCTGCCGGCAGCGGCGTAATCATAGGATGCGTTTTCCTTCGAGCTTCCGCAGGTAGTCAGGAAGAGCATCAACATAACAGTCAATAAAGCCGTGATCTTCTTTTTCATAGTTACACCTCCCTTGTCACAAGAGTTACCGCGGCAACGACGTTGAGTTAAAGGCGTTATGCCGTCAGACCTCACCCCTCATCCGTCAGACCTGCGGTCTGACACCTTCCCCCCTTACAAAAGGGGGGAAGGCTTTAAACCCACGTCATCATATTATAACAAACCAGGGTTCCAAACAATATAAGCCAACTTAAATTCTGTTTAAGAAAGGCAAAAGAAAAACGGGCTCTCCTCTTAAGAAGAGCCCGCGGAAATCATTCTCAGAAATCCACTTCTGTGTCGTAGTAGCAGCAGAGCAGGAGTTTTTCCATCTCCTCCTGGCTCGGCTGACGGGGATTGGAGCCCGTGCATGCGTCAAGAATGGCATTTGCCGCGATGTCGTGGAGCCTCTCCTTAAATACCTCTTCGGGAACGAATCCCTGCTCTGTCGGGAAGCTGTCTGCACCGTAGTTCTTTATGCAGTGAGGAATGTTCAGATCGTCATTCATCTTTCTTAAGTAGTCGATAAGGAGCTTAACCTTCTCATCATCGCTGCTTCCGCCAAGATGCATGTAATCAGCTATAACGCCGTAACGCTTCTTCGCTGTGGGATCCTTTGCGTTGAAGGCGATGACCTTGGGAAGATACATGGCGTTTGCGGCACCGTGGATGATGTGAGCGCCGTGATCGTCAAAGGCTGCGCCTGTCTTGTGGGCCATGGAATGAACTATTCCCAGAAGCGCATTTGAGAAAGCCATTCCAGCGAGACACTGGGCGTCATGCATGATATCTCTGGCGGTCATGTCCTCATTATAGCTCTTTACGAGGTTCTCCTGGATAAGCTCTATAGCATGTATAGCCAGGGAATCTGCGTAGAAGCTGTTGGCTGTTGAAACATAAGCCTCAATGGCGTGGGTTATGGCATCCATACCTGTGTGGGCAACCAGCTTCTTCGGCATGGTCTCTGCAAGTTCGGGATCAACGATGGCGATATCCGGAGTGATCTCAAAATCGGCGATGGGATACTTTATTCCCTTTGTGTAATCGGTGATGATGGAAAAAGCGGTAACCTCGGTAGCTGTGCCGGAGGTTGAAGAGATAGCACAGAAATGTGCCTTTTTCCGGAGTTCAGGGATACCGAAGACTTTGCACATGTCTTCAAATGTGCAGTCGGGATACTCGTACTTGATCCACATGGCCTTGGCAGCATCTATGGGAGAACCTCCGCCGATGGCAACGATCCAGTCGGGACCGAATTCCTGCATGGCAGCGGCACCTTTCATAACGGTATCAACGGAAGGATCCGGCTCTATCCCTTCAAAAATCTTAACTTCCATTCCGGCTTCCTTAAGATAGCCTTCAGCCCTGTCAAGGAAACCAAACTTCTTCATGGAGCCTCCGCCCACGCAGATCATGGCTTTCTTTCCCTTAAGGGTCTTAAGGGTCTCAAGTGCGCCCTTTCCGTGATACAGATCTCTTGGTAAAGTAAAACGTGACATCAACAAACCTCCTTATTAACTGTTAATAATTTAACAAAATACAGTGACATTATACATATTTCCGCTAGGGATTACAATAGAAATTTGCCATTTTTGATAATTTTTTGACAAAAAGAAAGGCAGTCCCCGTTTCCGGAAACTGCCGATCCACCTCCATATATAACCCCTTAGAAATTAACTCCGGTGCTGGTTCTTAACTGGCTTACAACCGCATTAAACACATTCACGTCTCCGGTCCTGTGGAACTCTTCATACTCGCTCATGATGCTCCTGTAGGATTCTGCTCCCAGACTGCCCGGATTCAAAGCCTCAATAGCGGAATCAACCTTATCAAGCCTGTTTCCAACTATTGCTTTCAATTCTTCGTATGCCATATCCATGCTCTCCTAAAGCTTTTTCATAAGATCCCCTTTGCCCTGGTTACAACTTAAAGGATACTTAAATAAAACGTTTCATGCAATTGACATAATCTCCAAATTTGTATTTGATCCTTTGTGTAAGTTGTAAGAACCAATACAACTTCATTTGTCTCAAGTTGTACGGTCATCCCGGCAGACAGGTCAGATACGTCCCTCTTTGAAGGCTTTCATAAGGGCATTTGTCAGACTCATATCCGTTGGCTGCAATACAACTTCATCCTTAGAAAACCAGTCCGCCAGATCCAGTTCACCTTCGTCCCTGACTATCTCATTGCTGCCATCAAGATCACAGACAAATCCTACCATAAGGTCATCCACGATCCCCCAGGGCTGTGATCCGAAATAGCGGATATTCTTTACGGAAAGTCCGGTTTCCTCCCGGACCTCCCGGGACACGGTCTGTTCCAGTGTCTCTCCTATTTCCGTGAAGCCTGCCACCAGGGCGTAGAAGGGTATATCCCTCCCGGCGTATCTGGTGAGCAGCAGCCTGTCCTTTTCCCTGTCTATCACGGCTACGGTAACGGCGGGCACGACTCTCGGATATACCCTGTGTCCGCAGTCCGGGCAGACAATGGCTCTCTCCTCAGACACAGAGCGCATCTCTCCGCCGCAGCGTCCGCAGAACCTGTTGTTAATGTACCAGTTATGGAGCTGGAAGGCGGTCATGGCAAGAAAATACTCGTGATCCGGTATCTCCCGTACGTTTCTCACATCCCTGAAGCTTTTTAATTCAAAGCCCTCTGCCTCCCGTATGTTTTTTCCGGAAAGGCCTTTCAGGAGAAAACAGTCCCTGCCGTCGATATTAAATAAGTGCACCGGCTTTACCCCGGGATCCGTAAATTCCTCAAGTTCCCCGAATACCGGAATATGATGCTCCTTTATTATCACAGCTCCTCCCCCGAAGGCGGGCTCATCTTCCCCGCCGAAAATAAATACGGGGCTGTC
>CADBTX010000256.1 GCA_902797705.1 uncultured Lachnospiraceae bacterium
CTTCCCGACGCTGCTGCGCCAAGAGCCGCCGGAAGGGCAAAGCCCATCTCCGCGGAACCGGAATTTGTAAAGACCCTCATACCCTTCTTAAGCTTCAGGGTCTGAAAAACCTGTACGCAGGCGGCTCCGTTTCCGCAGACCACCGCATCCCCATTGTCCAGCTTCTCCGACACCTTATCCAGAAAAGCATAGGGATTCATGGGTTTCTGGGTATCAAAGTATTCCGGAAGCACCACCGGGTAGCGCTGATTCAGGTTCTTACACCACTTAAGCCACTCCGAGTGGTCCCCCACCTCGTCCACCGCCGCATGGGCAAGTTCTGCGCATACATCCTTTACGTCGGCGTGGATAGGCATATCTATTTTTACAGTAGGTTTACATAATTCATTCTCATCTATGTCCACCTGTATCTTATAAGCTTTTTCAGCAAACTGATGCTTATTATAGCTTATATTTCTTATATTCATGCGGCAGCCGAGGACGATGAGAAGATCCGCTGCCTGGACAATGAAATTCGCGGCTCTCTGCCCTACTGTGCCGGGAATCCCTACAAAATAGGGATTGTTGTACCACAGAAGGTCCTGCGCATTCCAGCAGGTAAGTACCGGGATCCTTAAAGCACTGGTGGTCTCGATGAATTCCTTATATGCTTCTCCAAGCCTTATGCCCTCACCGGCAAGGATCACCGGACGTCTGGATTCCTCCAGCTTTTCAAGTATCTTATCCGCATCGGATTTATCAAAAACAGGCTGTTCTTTCTTTTCCGTGTTATGCTTTTCAAAACCGGTCAGCTGATCCGTATCCACAACCGTACTCTGTATATCAAGGGGCACGTCGATCCATACAGGTCCGCGCCTGCCGTGGGTGGCGAGATACCAGGCCTTTTCCAGCTGATATCTTATCTCATAGGGGTTGGTGATCATCACCGCAAATTTGGTAATGGGCTCAACCACCTTTACGATATCGCACTCCTGATCTCCAAGCTGCCTCACAGGGGTCTCCGTGTATCTCACGGTGGTTTCCCTCTTCACCTGGCCCGACACCACAAACATGGGAACCGAGTCCACAAAACAGTCAAATACGCCGGTGATGGCATTTGTACCGCCGGGGCCGCTTGTCACACAGACCGCAGCCACCTTTCCCGTAAGCCTTGTATAGCCCTCCGCCGCTATTGCAGATCCCTGCTCATGATGATTATAGATACAGCGAAGCTTTTTATGATGACCGAAGGCATCATTAAGATGCATGGCTCCGCCTCCGGTGACCGTAAACACCGTATCGACCTTATGAATAGCCAGAAAATCCGCTATATATTCAGAGATCTTGATCTTCATAAACGTTTTTCCTTTTTTCTCTTAATGGTACTGAAATATGATATCATAATGAGCATTATTATTCCAATGAAAGACATTACCGCCCCGGCTCTCAGGTAAGGAGTCTCATAACTTAAGCGGATGCTGTGTTTTCCACGGGATACAGGCACTGCCATATACATCAGATCCCCCTTAAGTATCCTTTCCTCTTTTCCGTCAATAAAGGCCTTCCATCCTGTACTGTAAGGAATAGACAGCATAAGGAGCGTATCCTTATCGGCTTCGTACTCTCCCCTTATCTCATCCTGCCCGACTTCGATATCAATCAGAGGATATTCCCTTAATTTTCCGAGCTTTTCTTCAATGGTGGAAACAGGCTGGTTCCTTATCTCCATTGCATCAAATGTATACACCCCGGGCTCCCTGAAGGAAACCGTAAGGGTCTGTTCCCCCTCTCCCGTATTTCCAAGACTCGTGAGGAAATCATGCCTTCCGCAGTAGAAATCCTGCCTGTTGCTGTAATACTCGATTATCCTGCTCCGGTCTCCGTATGAGATCATCATGCTTGTGGAACCGGGTCTGCTGTCCGTAGTGTTCTTATCCCTGACCTTAGCCTGCTCGTAAGGAGTAAGGGCTCCCCAGGCACTGTCACTGTACATTTCCCTTTCCTTAAAGCCCTTAAACACCAGATTTTTGAAGAAAAAACAGGTCTCTCCCTCACCGCCGCCATTGAACCTTACGGTTATGCTCCCGTTTCTTCTCACCGTGAAAGAGCCCTGATCCACATCCATATCACCGCTGCCCTCCACAGCTGTTATCGCTGCTGCAGAATCGTCCGAGAAATCGTTTTCTGTATATCCCCTGCTGCCGATCTCCGGAACGTCCTCATCCTCCAGCACCACTCCGCTTAAAAGGGCCTGCTGTCTCTC
Source organism: uncultured Lachnospiraceae bacterium (assembly GCA_902797705.1). Classification (GTDB taxonomy): domain Bacteria; phylum Bacillota; class Clostridia; order Lachnospirales; family Lachnospiraceae; genus NK4A144. Next base: position 2,243 of record CADBTX010000256.1, read on the forward strand.
TGTAACACTGCTGTCGTCAAATGCCTTTCTCGGGATATAACCATCTACCCCGAATCCCAGAGGCAGGGCATTCTTATTCTCGTATATGCCGGCCTCAGTACCGTTTATCTCCTTCTTTTCCCTGAGCTCAAAGCCCGCCGGGACATTGCATTCCCCGTCCTTTCCGGCGATATAGTACTTTACTGATGCAAGGGCTTCCAGCGCTTCCCTGAAATCAACTCCCTCATAGTCGTAGTCCTTTGGCCAGTTGAAATACATCCCGTTAATAAACTCCGAGATATAGGGACTTGTGAGAGAGAAGTAAAACTGGGTCCCCTTAAATCCGGTCTGTATTGTGCTGTTCTGGGTGTGATCGATATCAGTGATCTCCGTCCTGTAAAACGAATCGTCATTCAGATCCTCCAGCACCCCGGCAAAGCTCATGTCATTAAGTCTGTTATCCGCATCGTGAAAGTCAAGGAATTCATCAAGGAAATCGTTTTCCACCGTCGAAAAGGCAAACCAGCCGTTCAGAAATAAAGACATGACCGTCACCACCAGGATAAGGGGCTTATAGAATCCAACAGGAAGACCGCTGTACATAAAGATCATAAGGGTCACGAGGAGCAGCACCATTGACAGCAGTGATTCCTCTGTCCTTACAAAGAAAAATGCGGCTCCCAGCCAAATGAGCAACATCATAATACGGATGATCTTTGATTTATTGTCCTCCTCGATCCCCCTAAAGCCGCTGAATACCGTGGCTATTACCATAGCCGCCGAAAGGGCATAGGCAAAGGTCCAGCGGTTTGCCACATAGGCGAAGCCGTTCAGCATAAAGCCAATGAAGGGTATCATTGTAAAAACAGTCAGAACCGTAAACCGGAATCTCATCCTCTTAAATTCCCGATCCCCGGATAAGCATGTATAGAGCAGGAGGACGGCCAGGGCACCTGTCACCGTATATCCCATAAGGGTCCAGTTTGTGGCCCTTCTCGTTATCATAAAATCCGCAATGAGCTTAAGATAATGCTTCGGGGAATAGAGAAATGGCACGTACTTATCCGCCGCAAAACGCTTGGAGGACAGCATTACATTTAAGACCGGCAGGAGGATCACAGCAGACAGCAAAAAGGCATTCACTCCATAGGCCATGAATTCCCCGCCTCTTTTCAAAAGATCCTTAAGATATGTTTTTATATCCTGTCTTTCCCCGTATCTGTCCCTTTCCTCCGAGATGAATCTGTGAACAATGTAAAGCACCGCCAACAGGACTTCCATGTATAGAAAGTAGAAATTTGCCGCCGCGGCAGCCGCCGTGGACAAAATGAATATCAATGGAGACTTCCCCTTAAAGATCCTGTCCGCGCCGTAGATCATCCAGGGAAAATAGCAGACAGGCACCATAAATATCCCGTGCATCATACCAAGGGCAAGGCTGAAGGCGGAAAAGCAGTATATCACCGAAGCTATGCATGTATAAAATCTGCTGTTCCCTCTTTCAAGGGACATAAGGGAAAAGCCCAGACCCCCGATATAGGCCCTGAGGAAAAATAAAAATGCGTAAAAGAATTCCATGACCGACAGGGGCACAAACACCGAAAAAAGCGTAAGCGGATCCCCGATGGCGTAATAGTGCAGAGTGGTTATGATGTCCGACCCGTATCCAATGGAGTGATCCCACATGGGCAGAGCGAACCCGCCTCCGGAAAAAATGCTCCGGAAAATATCCTTAAGATACTTTGCATAATATAAAAGACCGTTATAGTGCTGCTTCAGTCCGTCCTGCTGCCAGATAAAGCTTTTATGAAAAAGCGGGAAATACCAGAACATGAGGACCGAGATAAAGCAGAAAAACAGGGTATATGAAACAAAGTAAGAATATTTTTTTGTTTTGAAATTATTGTAAAGAGAATATATCTTGCTCATGATAGTTACTGTTAAATCCGGATACTATGGAATAAACCTCCGCAGGAAGTGAGGCTGTACCGATATTCGGGTACCGGTCCACATCCTCTTTAGATCTGAATCCGTAGCCGTAGGTCACGCCGATAAAGCGGCTTCCCGCCTTTTCCGCCCCCAGGGAATCAAATTCCGTGTCTCCGATGAGCACTGCTTCATCAACCTGAAGCTTTAACTTCTCGCAGCTTATCCTGATGGTATCGTGCTTCTTGATACTGTCATTTGCGTCGGTACCCACGATAGTGCTGAAGAGATGGCCGATATTATGCTTCTTCACGATGCGTTCCGCCATATCCTGCTTTTTTAGGGTACAGACCCCCAGGAAAAGTCCGTCCTCCTTAAGTTTTTCAAGGGTTTCAAAAAGCCCCTCGTAGGGATCGCAGAGCTCCACATAACCCTTTTCCCTGTAAATCTTTCTGAAAAGATTTGCGGTTTCCACGGCTTCCTCCTCGGGAAGTCCGCAGATATCCCTGAAACTGTACTGAATGGGAGGTCCTATAAAATTGTCTATGACGCCTGGGGCAAGGGAGGGCAGTCCTTTGACCTCCAGAGTCTCCCCCACCGCCTTTTCTATTCCGGGTTTGGTCTCAAAAAGAGTTCCGTCCATATCCCAGAAAACTGCTTTTATCTTTTTCATTCCGAAGTCTCTGCCGATTCGTATCTGGATAGCGTAACAAAACGGATATCCATATCTTTTTTCAGTTCCTTTATCACCCCTGCCGTATAGGAATTGAGCCGCATGGCGTAATCCGCCGCGAATTCATATTCCATGGCAGGCTCCGAATAATTCTTCCCTCTCTCCGGAACATAGCCGTCAAAGCCTGCAAGAGCGGCCTTTTTAACCCCGGCTCTTTTCAGCATCCTTAAACACATGGGGAGTGAATTATCCGGTATCTCAAAGCTCTCGTCTATAAGGGATGAGTAATCAAGCGCATAGTCAAAGCCTTCTCCCGCCGATGTCAGGTTACTGGTGGCGATGACCGGTATCTCCGCTGCATTTTCAGCCTTTTCAAGCCTTGAAGAAAGCTGCATATACCTCTTGGTATTGCTTAAGAAAAGCATATCCGGCTGATATCCCTCCGGAAGGAAATTTATGGTAAGAATAAGGGGATCATATTTCCCGATATACTCACCTATCTCCTTTTCTCCGGCCTTAAGTGAAGGTGCAGGCCCAAGGATCAGCACGGAGTCAAAGCGGGCAAATAGATTTTTCAGCCTCTCCATATCAGCGGAATCATTGATATCATTCTTCTGATATTCCACATACAGCTTCTCTATATAGGCCTTGTCAAAGCTTAAACTCTTTTCTCTCCCGATCCTTGAAAGGATATCGTCGATCTGCTTTACGGACAGTGTCTTTTTCCGGAGAAGATACTGGGCATACTTTGGATGACAGTCATTGCTGGCGCAGAGGAAATACTGCATCTGATAACCCCAGGGTGATCTCTCGTATATCTTCATTATGCCCGTATCTATCATCTCAAGTATCTGACTGGTGTGATAGTGGGTTCCCCTGTTCTCGTTAAGATAGGCCGTAAGCAGCTCTAGAGGACAGTTTCCGGCGGATTTTCCCATACCGTAGGCAGAGCCGTCGATTATTATATCCCTTTCCGACGATGCCTCCATAAGGGCCACCGAATTGGAAAAGGCCAGCTGGAAATTGTTATGGGCGTGATACCCGATCATGATATCCTTATCCAGCTCGCTGTCTATAAGATCAAATACATGAAGGAGATGACTCCTGTCCAGAAGTCCGTAGGTGTCCACGATATACATGGCAAAGGGAGCGAGCTTATTTATCTCCCGTACCAGTTCCCTCATCTCTTCATCATCATATCCCGTCACTGACACCGGCTGGGCTCCTACAAGATAGCCCTTTTCCTTGAGCTGTCTGCAGAATTCCAGCGCCTCGAAACGGGTCTTTTTCTTGATCATGACACGGATGCCGTCAATCTCAGAGTCCTTCGCATCCTTGATCCCGGAAATATCGCAGGTTCCGTAGTCGATCATGGCAAAGATCCTGGAGTTTCCATGACTCAGTCCTCCGACGATCTTATCCATCCCTTCCGAATCCGGAGTTATGGTCCGGTCCGGATCGAAGCTTTCACGTTCGTCGATAAAGCCGGCCTCGATAAAATCTATGCCCGCAGAAACGGATCTCTCAAAGAGATTCGCTATATCTCCGCGGCCGAAACGCCATTCGTTTATGAAGCCCCCGTCCCGCAGGGTGCAGTCCAATAAATAAATATTTTTCATATTATGTACCTTGCCGCAGGCAAGCGTGCTGATCGGTGACGTGCCTTCGCGGCACCGATGGAAGTTTGAAACATTTTGTTTCAAACTTTGTCCACAGCCTGTCTGATCACGCTGATCATCCTGTCCAGACGGCTTTCATCCATGCCGGGATACAGTCCGGTCCAGAAGGTATCCCTCATGATACGGTCGGTATTCTTAAGTTCTCCCACTACCCGATACCTGCTGCTGTCCCCCCTCAGTTCATCAAAGCAGGGATGCTTAATGAGATTTCCCGAGAAGAGCATTCTGGTCTGAACCTTATTATCTTCAATATATCTCACAATATCGTTTCTGGAAAAGCCCTCTTTAACGGTTAACATAAAACCGAACCAGGAGGGCTCGGAGTTCTCTGTTTTTTCAGGCAGTATGAAAACATCCTGAAGATCCTTCAGTCCTTCATAGAGCCTGTCAAAGTTTTCCCTTCTCCGCTTTACAAACCCCGGAAATTTCTTTAACTGGGCACAGCCCACTGCAGCCTGCATATCGGTGGCCTTCAGATTATACCCGAAGTGAGAGTAGACATACTTATGGTCATAGCCCGCCGGCAGTTCCCCGTACTGTCCGTCATAACGGTGTCCGCAGGAATTATCAACCCCCGAAGGACAGCTGCAGTCCCGTCCCCAGTCCCTTAAGGATCTGATGATCTTATGGAGCAGAGGATCATCCGTATATACTGCTCCACCTTCTCCCATGGTGAGGTGATGGGGAGGATAGAAGCTGGAGGTCCCTATGTCCCCGATGGTTCCCGTGAGCCTTTCCTTCCCGTCTATCTTATAGACGGATCCAAGGGCATCACAGTTGTCCTCGATGAGCCAGAGGGAATGCCTGTCGCAAAACTCCTTCACAGCCTTAAGGTCAAAGGGATTTCCAAGGGTATGGGCGAGAAAAACGGCTTTCGTCTTCTCCGAATACGCATCTTCCAGCTTTGTGACATCTATGTTGTACCCCGGGATCGTGACGTCAACGAAAACGGGAACCGCCCCGTACTGGATGATGGGCGCCACTGTCGTGGGGAAGCCCGCGGCAACGGTTATCACCTCATCCCCTCTCTTCACCCTTCTGTCCTTAAGGAGAGGGCTCGTAAGGGTCATAAAAGCCGTAAGATTGGCGCTGGAACCGGAATTCACCACGGAAACATACTTTACTCCCAGATACTTCGCGAAATCCCTTTCAAACTCCGCGGTATACCTTCCGGAGGTAAGCCAGAATTCAAGAGAGGAATCAACGAGATTTACCATCTCTTCCGCATCATAGACTCTTCCGGCGTAGGGGATCCTGTCTCCGTCCCTGTAGGGCTCACGTTTTACGTGGTAAATATCCGCATATTCCCGGACAGCCTCCAGGATCTTCTCACGGGCCTCTTTTTCACTCAGATTGTTAAAATCCATTTTATGTAAACCTCATTGATCATTACGGGCTGAAAGATAGCTTTCTATCTGATCGTAAAGCTCCTTTCTCACATCACCCTTATTTATGTAAACCTTGCTCCAACGCACCGTGTTTCTTACGGCGTCCTCGACATTCCAGACGCTTTTCCAGCCAAGCTTCCTCTTGAGCTTTGTGCAGTCCAGTTTAAGAAATGAAGCTTCATGGGGACCTCCGTCACTCTTTACCTCGACTCCCATGCCGTCTCCCCACTCCCTGCAGAAGAGCTCCGCCAGCTCGCCTGCACTTTTCACATCACTTATATCCGGGCCCACATTATAGAAATCCGCAGCTGTCCTGTCCCCGAACTGTTTTGCGGCTATATCCGCATAAACCGTCACAGGCTCCAGCACATGCTGAAAGGGTCTTGTGGAATCCGGGTTCCTGATGATCACCTTCTCATGTCTTTCGGCAGCTCTTACGCAGTCGGGAATGATGCGGGCAAAAGCAAAATCTCCGCCTCCTATGACATTTCCCGCTCTTGCGGTAGATATCCGCGGTGAAGAAGCGTCGCTGAAAAAGGACTTGATATAACTATGGGTCACCAGCTCCGAACAGGACTTGCTGTTGGAATAGGGATCGTACCCATCCAGAGGCATGTCCTCCGTAAAAGCCTTGTCTTCATCAGTATTCAGATACACCTTGTCGGTGGTGACATTCAGCACGCTCTGAACACTGTCTGTCAGTCTCACGGCTTCCAGAAGGTTGACGGTGCCCATAACATTTATCTCATATGTCTCTCTCGGTTCCCTGTAGGAGGTTTTGACTATGGGCTGGGCCGCCAGATGGAAAACTATCTCCGGCTTCTTCTCCCTAAAAACCTTAAGGAGCTTATCTATATCACGGACGTCCCCTATGATGTGGTCCACGTCCTGCTCTAGTTTACATAACTCAAAAAGGGAGGGGTTTTCCGGCGGTAAGGAATAACCTGTTACCTCTGCCCCTGCCCTGTGAAGAAGGGCGCTCAAATAGCCGCCCTTAAAACCGGTATGTCCGGTTATCAGTACTTTTTTTCCTTTATAAAATCCAAGATCCGTCATTTCCATACCTGCCACGGCGCATCCCCTGATGCCCACAGCTTTTCCAACTGCTCCTTTTCTCTCTGTGTATCCATGCACTTCCAGAATCCCTTATGGAGATATGCCCTTAGTTCATCCTCGTGGGCCAGCTGCTTTAAGGGTCCCTTTTCAAATACGGTCTCATCGCCCTCTATATAATCAAATATAGCGGGCTCAAACACCATGTAACCGCCGTTTACAACGCTTTCATCCTTCTCTTCTTTTTCGGCAAACTCACTGATCCGCCCGTCTTTACCGATATCCAGCACTCCGAAGCGCTGATCCACCGCTATGGCTGTGAGAGTGCCTATCTTACCGTGAGACCTGTGGAACTCCAAAAGCTTTGAGATATCCACATCTGAAACCCCATCGCCGTAGGTAAGCATAAAGGTCTCGTTTCCCACGTACTCCTTTATCCTTTTGATCCTTCCCCCGGTCATGGTCCTGTAACCCGTATCCACCAGAGTCACCTTCCAGGGCTCGGCATAGTGGTTATGGACCTCCATGGTATTCTTTGAAAGGTCAAAGGTGACATCCGAGGAATAAAGATAA
>CADBTX010000257.1 GCA_902797705.1 uncultured Lachnospiraceae bacterium
AAGATGAGTAAATCCCTGGGGAACTGTATCTATCTTTCATCAGAGCCCGATGAGATAAAGAAAAAGGTCATGAGCATGTTTACGGATCCCGGACACCTGAAGGTGGAGGATCCGGGAAAGGTGGAAGGAAACACGGTGTTCCAGTATCTGGATGCCTTTTCGAATGATGATCTTTTCGCGGAGTATTGCCCGGATTATAAGGGTCTGGAGGAGATGAAGGATCATTACAGAAGGGGAGGCCTCGGGGACGTAAAGGTAAAGAAGTTCTTAAATAACGTACTTCAGGAAACTCTTAAGCCCATAAGGGAAAGGCGGCATGAATTTGAGAAGGACATTCCCTATGTTTATGAGGTATTAAAGAAGGGTACCGAGGAAGCGAGGAAGGTGGCCGCAAATACGCTCCATGAAGTAAAGGACGCCATGAAGATAAATTATTTTGATGACCGTTCTCTTATAGAGGAGCAGGCGAAGAAGTACGGAAATGCATGAACTTCCGGTAGTCCAGGACATGATAAAGACTCTCGATAAAGAGAGCGGGGAAAAGGGGATAGAAAAGATAAGGGAGATAAACCTTGTGATAGGTGAACTCTCCGGCATAATAGGGGAATGCGTGCAGATGTATTTTGATATGCTGTCCCTTGGTCATTCCTGCGAGGGAGCAAGGCTTAATTTTGAGCACGTTCCCGCAAGGCTTAGATGTGATTCCTGCGGAAATGAATTTCCCCACGAAAAGAGTTTTGTCTGTCCGAAATGCGGCGGGGACGCAAAGCTTATAAAGGGAAGCGGAAGAGAATTTTTGATAAAGTCGGTTGAAGTTTGAGACTTTTTAAGAAAGGCGGAGAATATGGAAAAGAAGAAACCAAAGAGCCAGACCGTAAAGAAGACGGCTAAGAGTGCAGGCGGAAAGTATGTCTGCTACTGCGCGAACTATACCATGAAGCATGATCAGGGCATCACCATATTTGACTTTGATCCGGAGACCGGAAGGATGAAGGAGCGTTCCAAGGTGAAGATCACCAATGCTTCCTATATCGCCATTTCCCATAACGGGAAATACCTTTATTCCATTACGGATGACGGGGTTGCCGCCTTTATTATCGAGAAGAACGGGGATCTTACCTTCCTTAACATGACCGATATCAACGGGATGAGGGGCTGCTATCTCTCCACTGACTATGAGGACAAGTATGTATTTGTGGCAGGATATCACGACGGAAAGGTGACGGTACTGTCAATTAATCCCGATGGCAGCGTAAACCGGATCTGCGACGAGATATACCAGAAGGGCGTTGGGATCGTTGCGGACAGGAATTTCAGGCCCCATGTGGACTGCGCAAAGATGACAAGGGACAATAAGTATCTCTGCGCCACGGACGTGGGAATGGATCAGACAAAGATCTACAGGCTGGATCACGAGACCGGAAAACTCACCATGGTGGACATACTCCGCTCGGACATTGAGTCTGCGCCCCACCATATCAAATTCTCCCTGGACGGGAAATTCGCCTATATCATCCATGAATTAAAGAGTTACGTGGATGTCTATACCTATGAGGATAAGGATGACATGCCGGTGTTTGAAAAGATACAGACCGTATCCACACTTGAGGAATCATATAACGGACTGAGTGCGGCCTATGCCATCCAGCTCACCCACGACGGAAAGTATATCATATGCAGCAATGCGGGAGACGAGTCTGTTGCGGTATTCAGCAGGGATGAAAAGACCGGGCTTTTAGAGCAGCTTTTCGTGCTTCCCGTATCCGGCTACTTCCCTAAGGATATCACCACCAGTGATGACAACAGGTATCTCATCTCCATAAATAACGAGTCTGACACCATAACCTTCTTTACCCTGGATATGGAAAACCGTACCATGGTAATGAACGGACCCGAGCTTCATTATGACGCCGGGAACTGTCTGATACTGCATAAACTCTGAATGGGAGAAAAGTCCGAAATTGTCAAATAAACTTATAGATCTGCAGCATATCACGAAATCCTACGGAGGAAATGTGGTGCTTGATGACCTCTGCCTCTATATCAGGGAAAATGAGTTCCTTACTCTTCTCGGGCCTTCGGGCTGCGGGAAGACCACCACACTCCGGATAATAGGAGGCTTTGAGACTCCGGATTCCGGTCAGGTCCTCTTTGAGGGGAAGGATATTGTTGCGGTGCCTCCAAACAGGAGAGAGGTTAATACCGTATTCCAGAAATATGCCCTTTTTCCTCATATGACCATTGCGGATAACATAGCCTTCGGGCTTAAGATAAAGAAAAAGCCGGACAGCTATATAAAGGACAAGATAAAGTATGCCCTGAAGCTTGTAAATCTGGACGGATTCGAGGATCGTATGCCGGACTCCCTTTCCGGAGGCCAGCAGCAGCGTATCGCCATTGCCAGAGCCATAGTCAATGAGCCGAAGGTACTGCTTCTGGATGAGCCTCTGGGAGCTCTTGATCTTAAGCTCCGTCAGGATATGCAGTACGAGCTGATAAGCCTTAAAAATGAGCTTGGCATCACCTTTATCTATGTGACTCACGACCAGGAGGAGGCCCTTACCATGTCCGACACCATTGTGGTCATGAACCAGGGCTATATCCAGCAGATCGGAACTCCCGAGGACATCTATAATGAGCCGCAGAATGCCTTTGTGGCGGACTTTATAGGTGATTCAAACATCCTTCCCGGAATAATGATAAGGGATGAGCTGGTGGAGATACTGGGGGCCAGATTTGACTGTGTGGACAAGGGCTTCGGAGAGAATAACCCGGTGGACGTGGTCATAAGGCCGGAGGATATAGACCTTCTGGGAGTGGGAGAAGGCACTATTGACGGCGTGGTCACCGACACTATATTTAAGGGTGTCCACTATGAGATGTGCGTCATGTCCAGGGGCTTTGAATTCATCGTTCATTCCACAGACTATTATCCCGTTGACTCCAAGGTGGGTATTCGGGTGCATCCCTTTGATATTCAGATAATGCATAAGCCTGAATCAGAGGACGAGAAAGCCGTGGAAATAGATGAATAGCAAAAACCGCTATCTTGCAGCGCCCTATATCGTTTGGAGCGCGGGCTTTATCATCATCCCCCTCATAATCATCCTGTATTATGCCTTTACCAATGCCGGCGGTGCCTTTACCTTTTCAAATGTGACCGCCATTATTTCCTATGTGAACATAAAGGCGCTAATGCTGTCCATACTGTTTTCGCTGCTCTCCACCTTTTTCTGCCTTATAATCGCCTATCCTCTCTGCCTTGTGCTGACAAGCGTGGTAAAGAACAGTTCATCGCTGCTGTCACTTATCTTCATCCTTCCCATGTGGATGAATTCCCTTCTCAGGACTTATGCCTGGCAGAACATACTTGAGAGAAAGGGCGTGATAAACGGGATCCTGGGCTTTTTCAACCTGCCCCCCTTCTATATCATAAACAAGCCGCCTGCAATAGTATTGGGGATGGTCTACGATTTTCTGCCCTTTATGGTGCTTCCCATCTACAATTCCGTATCCAGGATAGATAAGGATATCATCAATGCGGGACGGGATCTTGGGGCGGACTACTTTGGGATACTGACACGTATCATCTGGCCCCTGAGCCTTCCCGGCGTGATCTCCGGTATAACCATGGTATTTGTTCCCAGCCTTACCACCTTCGTTATCTCGGATATACTGGGAGGAGGAAAGATACTCCTTATCGGAAACGTGATAGAGCAGCTTTTCACCCAGGACTCCGACTGGAATGCGGGAGCGGGACTGTCAGCCATATTGATGATATTTATCATCATATCCATGTTCATCACAACGAAATATGACAGGGAGGATATCCAATGATAAAGAACCTCCTTGGAAAAATGTATCTCACCTTTGTCCTCATATTTCTCTATGCCCCCATCGCCACCCTTATGATACTGTCCTTTAATTCCAGTAAATCAAGGGCCCACTGGGGAGGCTTTACCCTTTCCTGGTACGCCGGGTTATTTGAGAATGAAGAGATAATGTCAGCCTTTCGTACCACCATCATACTGGCCTTTCTCTCTGCTTTTATCGCGACGATCCTCGGAACCGCCGCCTGTACTGGAATGCAGTTCATGAAGAGAAGAGGGAGAGGGATAATAATGGGTATCACCAATATCCCCATGCTGAATGCTGATATCGTGACGGGAGTGAGCCTTATGCTGCTTTTTATCGCTTCCCGTATCTCAATGGGATTTTCAACGGTACTGCTGTCCCATATAACCTTCAATATCCCCTATGTGATATTGTCTGTCATGCCCCGGTACAGGGAATTAAATAAAAGCACCTATGAGGCCGCACTGGATCTGGGGGCTGAGCCGTTCTACGCCTTTTTCAAGGTGGTGCTGCCGGACCTTATGAGTGCCATTTTATCCGGCTTCCTGATGAGTTTTACCATGTCGCTTGATGATTTTATTATCACTCATTTTACCCAGGGACCTGGCTTCGACACGCTTTCCACCAAGATATATTCGGAGGTAAAGAAGGGGATAAATCCCGAGGTTTACGCTCTTTCCACCATCATGTTCCTTATCGTGCTGCTGCTTCTCTTTTTCGTGAACTATAAGCCCTGGGCCCAAAAGCCGGCAGGACAGCTTAAGGTCATGACCAAGACCCAGGTGGTGGTAAGCAATCAGGGAAACGGAGGCTTAAGATGAAAAAGAAGATCCTTTCCCTTGCCATTATAATGATCTTTCTCCTGACACTATGCTCCTGCGCTTATTCGGGTAACGGGGAAAACAGTGACAACACGGTCTATGTCTATAACTGGGGAGAGTATATCGATCCCGAGGTCATCAGCATGTTTGAGGAGGAGACCGGTATAAAGGTCATCTATGACGAATTTGAGACCAATGAGATCATGTATCCCAGGATAGAGGCCGGGGCCGTGATCTATGACGTGGTGTGCCCTTCTGACTACATGATAAGAAAGATGATAGATAACGACCTTCTGCAGGAGATCGATATGGATAAGATCACAAATAGGGGGAATATAGGAGAAGAGTACTGGAAGAATTCGGAGGGCTTTGATCCCGGGAATAAGTATTCCGTGCCCTATGTATGGGGGACCGTTGGCATACTCTACAATAAGACCATGGTACATGAGAAGGTGGATTCCTGGTCCATACTCTGGGATGAAAAATACAAGGATGAGATCCTTATGCAGGATTCCGTAAGGGATGCCTTTATGGTGGCGGAAAGGTATCTGGGCTACTCCATGAATACCACGGATGAAGATGAACTTCAGGAGGCAAAGGAGCTTCTGCAGGAACAGAAGCATCTGGTGCAGGCCTATGTGGTGGATCAGGTTCGGGATAAGATGATAGGAAATGAAGCCGCCCTCGGAGTTATCTATTCCGGGGAAGCGATCTATACCCAGAGGGAAAATCCGGATCTGGAGTATGTGATACCCAAGGAGGGTACCAATGTATGGATAGATTCCTGGGTTATCCCGAAAAATGCCAGACATAAAGAGAATGCAGAGAAATTCATAGATTTCCTCTGCACTCCCGAAGTGGCATATATGAATTTTGACTACATCACCTATTCCACGCCCAATGTTCCCGGAAGAGAGCTTATCGAGGATGAGGATATACGGAATTCACCCATAGCTTTTCCGGTACTTTCCGACTACGATCTTGAGACCTATACCTACCTTGGTGAAAAGGCTGACCGTCATCTGAGCGACCTCTGGAGAGAGGTAAAGTCCTATTAGATCACGTCTGACTTGCTGATCCGGGGAACTTCATCCATATGCAGGTATTTGCTGAGACTCTTTACTATGAAGTCATGATCCTGCACATGGTTTAAGCCTGATACAAGGACGATCCCCACTACTCCCGCATCCTCTACCCTGATGGGGAAACCACCGCCGCAGCAGGCATAGACATTTTCGTCCATAAATTTGTCCGCCATGGTCTGGTCGTTCTGTTTTAAGCGCATGAACCAGGAGAGGGAGCTGACCTCGGTACGGAGCACAGTATTGAATTTTCTGTTCATCCAGGAAATGTTGTCCAGATTCGTATTGTTCCTCATTGCCTGATAGACAATGAGTCCGTTGACTCTCCGTATGCTGATGGCGATATCCAGATCCTTTTTTACAGCCTCCTGATACATGAAATGCCCGAGGGCGATGCCGTCCTCATTCGTAAAGTGGCTGAATTGCAGGATCTCTTCCTGCATGTCCAGTATCTTTCTGATCTCCTCAACAGTTTTTTCTTTCTTGTCGGAATTCATTATTTGTACCGCCTTTCATTAATCTGATATGTCATGATCTTCACACGTCGCCTGCGGTTCTGTAAGCGACCGCTCCGGATCACTGTTATTTGATCAAGCCTTCCCTGCCTTCCCTGCCTTCCCCCCGGTGGGGGGAAGGTGTCAGCGAAGCTGTTCCGCCTAGGCCTTCCCCCGGTGGGGCAAAACATGCCGGTGGCATGTTTTGAATGGCGTCTAGCCGCGCCGTGCGCGGCTGCCATCGGTAAGGTGTCAGCCCGAAGGGCTGACGGATGAGGGGAGATTGTATTAAATCCTTGCAGTCCTGTTCCTCAGGATAAGGTCGCTTATCACTATCCCGGCCATTGCTTCCACCACTACCACCGCTCTTGGAACTATCAGGGGATCATGGCGTCCCTTTATCACGATTTCCCTTTCTCTGCCGGAGGAATCCACGGTTTTCTGGGGCTTTGATATGGAGGGAGTGGGCTTTAGTGCTGCCCTGAATATCAGGGGACTTCCGTCGCTCATGCCTCCCAGGGTGCCGCCTGAATGGTTGCTTTCCTTTGCGATCCTTCCGTCAACATTGATAAAAGGGTCATTGTTTTCGGAACCAAGACTTTCCGCAGCGCGGAATCCGTCGCCCATCTCAAAGCCTTTTACTGCACCGATGCTCATAATAGCCTTGGCGAGTTCCGCATCCAGCTTATCAAAAACCGGCTCACCTATGCCGGGGCTAAGGCCTTCTATGCGGCATTCGATAACGCCTCCGGCGGAATCTCCCTCCTTCATGATGTTTTCCACATATTCCGAAGCCTTTTCAAAGACTCCGGCATCCGGAATGCATAGGGGGTTGCCTGCAGCTTTGGAAATGTCCGGCTCCGGGTCTTCGATCCTGAATGGTCCTATGCTCCTGGTAAACGCCTGAACAGTGATGCCGAAAGAGGATAAGAGCTTTAACGCAACCGCTCCCGCGGCAACCCTTCCTGCGGTTTCCCGGCCTGAGGACCTGCCGCCGCCTCTATAGTCGCGGAAACCGAACTTCTGATCAAAGCCGAAATCCGCATGGCCGGGACGGTATATATCTTTTATCTCAGAATAGTCCTTTGAACGCTGGTCGGAATTCCGGATAAGGAGGGCGATGGGGGTTCCCAGGGTCTTATCCTCAAATACCCCGGATAAGATCTCCACTTCATCGCTTTCCTGTCTTTTGGTCGTAAATTCCGACTGGCCGGGTTTACGGCGGTCCAGATATTTCTGGATATCACTTTTTTCAAGGGGAAGGCCTGCGGGAGTGCCGTCAACCACTGCTCCCACAGCGGGACCGTGGGATTCTCCGAAGGTGGTCACTCTGAAAACCTTTCCGTAGGTATTGTCCGACATGTTCTTTTTTCTTTTTCTCTGTCATATTGATTTTGATCCCTATAAATATATCACAGCGGGAGGGAAAATTAAATGGCAGGAGGGGGGCCCTCATCCGTCAGCCCTTCGGGCTGACACCTTACCGATACCCTCATCCGTCAGCCCTTCGGGCTGACACCTTCCCCCTTAAAAGGGGGAAGGCTAGGGGGAGGCTGGGGGAGGAAATACTTTATATTGTTTTTGAATGGCAGCGGATATTCGTTATTTGGTAAGGATTCATTACATATTTGTTTTTAATATCAATACATTTATGTTATAATCACTTCATAGATCTTTAGGGAGAACAGATG
>CADBTX010000258.1 GCA_902797705.1 uncultured Lachnospiraceae bacterium
ATAGGCTGCTATTATATCCAGGGCAATCTCTTTATGGAGCCTTCGGGGGAGCAGGAGTACCTTGAAAAGCTTAAGGAGGCCAAGTTCGAAACGATTTCCTTTAATTATAAGTCTTTTGGCGCGATTCAGGACAACTCTTTCTGGAATCCCGGCTCTGTTGAATCCCTTCTTTTCAACAGATTCCTTGGACCTGCAGGACTTGTGCTCTACAGGGACGGCGAGATAACTGTTCTCAGGGTAAACCGGAAATATATAGAAGAGCTTGGCATGCAGTTAAATGAAAAGTCCATCCTGAATATGAATCCCTGGGACCAACTGTTTCCGGAGGATAAGGAAAGGTATGAAAAGGTATTGAAGGAGACCATGAAAACCTTCGATGAAGGAGAGATAGAGACCTGGAGATCCCTTACCTCGGACTGCTGCGGCGAGGATCTTATCTGCATCAGGAGCAACATCCAGTATATCGGCACTATGAGCGATCAGAACCTCTTTTTCGTCAGCATAAGGAACGTTACCAGGGAAAAGGAATCCGAAAAGGAACTGAGCGATGATCTGAAGAAGTTCATAATGGCCAGTGACCAGAACAATACTTTCTCCTGGGAATACGATGTATTAACCCATGACATGCGTCCCTGCTCCCGCTGCAGAAGGATACTGGGACTGCCTGCCCTTTTGAAGAACTATCCCGAGCCTGTCATAGAGAGCGGTCTGTTTCCTGAGGATTACGCCGATCTATACAGGGACTGGCACAGACAGCTGGCGGAGGGAGCGAAATCCTTAGATGGCATCATTCCCTTAACGGGTGACAGGGTTCCCTTCCATGTCAGATACACAGCGGAATTTGATGAGAACGGAAGACCTTATAAGGCCTACGGTTCCGCCACCCAGGTGGAGGGGTGACCACTATATTTTGTAATTCGGACGTAGGTGTGGTAGAATATCTTGTATTTACATTTAGGAGGGAATTGATTTGAGTATCATCGGTGCTATCCTGATGGGGATATTGCAGGGGCTTACGGAATTTCTCCCTGTTTCGTCTTCGGGACATCTGGCAATATTTCAGAATCTTTTTCATATCGGACAGGGGGTTGAGGATCTCTTTTTATTTGACATCCTGCTTCATATAGGAACTCTCATTGCGGTATTTGCGGTGTTTTATAAGGATATCATAAAGCTCATCAAAGAGGGCTTCGGCATCATCTTTGATTTCATTAAGAGTGTCTTCGGTCTTATCCGCGGCAGAAAATGGAGAAAGGTCATAAGGAGCGGCTACAGGAAGTTTGTGATGCTTATCATAGTATCCACCATTCCCACCGGCATCATCGGTGTGCTCTTAAAGGATCTGGTGGAGGAGTGCTCAAAGACACTTATTATGCCGGGTATCTTCCTTATCATCACGGCCTGCATCCTTTTTATCGCCGACAGGGCGGAGGAAGGAGACAAGACTCCCAAGGATGCGACCTACAGGGATGCCCTTATCATAGGTACTTCTCAGGGAATAGCCACTCTTCCCGGCATATCCAGATCCGGAACCACCATTACCATGGCCCTTCTCTGCGGTTTTGAGAAAAGGTTCGCCATCAAATATTCCTTTATCATGTCGATCCCTGCGGTCATGGGTGCCGCGGTCCTTGAGATAAAGGATGTGGTTGAGACCAAAGCTTCTTTGGAACCTGCGTATTTCGTGGGCATGATCGTTGCTGCCATCACCGGTTATGCGGCAATAAAGATCATGCTGAACGTTGTCAAGAATAAACGCTATATCTTTTTCTCGGTATATTGCCTGATCGCAGGTATCGTGGCTATCGCCGGTTCATTCATAGTTAAATAATGGCAGGCAGAAGTAAAACAAAAAAGACAAGTGCATCTTCTTCGAGAGGCGCTTCTTCACGGAGGAAAAGTACCGGAAGGCCCTCCGCTGCCAGGAAGAACAGCCGGCAGAGGAGCGTGGAAGAAAACGGGATCCCTGATTCTCTTTTTACCGAAATAGGGATTTTATTTTTGCTGGCTTTCTGTATCATCCTTATCCTCGGGAATTTCGGCCTGACTTTGAGATTCGGTGATGTATTTAATTCCATCTTCTTCGGTCTTTTCGGCGGAATGGAGTACATCTTCCCCTTCTTTCTCTTTGCGGGAGTCATTATATATCTCATAAACAAAGAAAATATCTCTGCCATGATAAAGCTTGCTGCCGGAACGGTGCTCTTTTTTGATGCAGGTATGTTTCTGCAGCTTTTTGTGACGGATGACTATAATCTCGGCGGCTACAGCGGCACCTATGACTATTCCATGTCCAACCGTTCCGGCGGAGGGGTGCTTTCCGGAGGTCTCTTTGAGGTTTTATGCTCAAATATCGGAAAACCCGCCACCGTCATGATCATGATCATTGTTCTCCTTCTATGCCTCCTTATCCTTACTGGAAATTCTTTGCTTAAGATGCTTTCCTATTCCGGAAGCGAGATTTACGACAGGGCAAAGGAAAGCCGGGAGGAGAGGGAAAAGGACAGGGCTGCCATCCGCGAGGAGAGAGCCATGCTTAAGGCCGAGGAAAGGGAGCGCCGCTCTGCAAAGAGGGCACTGGACCGTGAAAAAAAGAGGAAGAAGTACAGAGAGGACAGCCTTAATAAAAAGCGGAACAGGGATATAGTGAATCTCACCGTTTTTGATGAGAACCCCGATATTCCGGAAGAGGATACCTCCTTCCTTCAGAATGACGTATTTTCCTATGAGCATGATCTCCGGCAGAACAAGGATACTGTGAAAAAGGAAGAGGAGTCCCAGGGCTATTCTCCTTTTGCCATGGATCCCGTACATATGATAAAGCCAAAGGATTATGACAAAAAGAGGGAAGTGAATGAGGTTATCCCTGAGGTGAGGCTTGAAGAGAGGGCCGCCGGGGAGAGAACTGCCGCTCTTAGCGAGGCTGCGGAGAGGGCCGCTGCCGAAAGAGAGGCTGAGAAGAGAGAGGCTGCTGAAAGAGAGGCTGCTGAAAGAGAAGCTGCAAACAGGGCTGCCGCAGAGAGAGAAGCCGCGGAGCGGGCTGCCGCCGAAAAAGAAGCTGCGGAGAGGGCCGCCGCCGAAAGAGAGGCTGCGGAAAAAGAAGCCGCGGAAAACAGATTTTACGAAGAACTCATGCAATATCATGAAACCGAAAAGAGCGATATGCATGAGATAACCTTTG
>CADBTX010000259.1 GCA_902797705.1 uncultured Lachnospiraceae bacterium
ACGGCTGGATGGATGAAGGCCTGAATGAAAACGGAGTAAAGCTTGCCCATCTTTCCGGTGATGGCATGAAGGGCATACACTTTGACGAATGCATCACAAGCCCTCTTAAAAGGGCTATGGATACCGTGAACATTGTTCTTCAGGACAGCGGAAATAAGGGAGTAAAGGTGGAAACGGATGACAGGCTTAAGGAGATAAATTTCGGTATCAATAACGGCTTAAGCTACCACTCCGGAAATCTGCCGGAGGAGGAGATTGGGAAATTTTTCTCCGATCCCTTTGAATTCCCGGGATATGAGGGAGGAGAGAGGATTGAGGATGTGTGCCGGAGAACTCAGGAATTCCTGAAGGAATTATGTGCGCGGGACGACGGAAAGACCTATCTCGTTGGAACCCACGGCTGCGCCATGAGGGCCATGCTGAATTTCCTCTATGAGGAACCGGCGGACTTCTGGCAGGGACAGGTGCCCTATAACTGCGCCGTCAATATAATCGAAGCTTCAAAGGGGGATATAAGGCTGAAAGAAAAGGATAAGATCTATTATGACAGCAGTTATATCGTAGACAGATACAAGAGGTGAGGGGAAAATGACCATTGATGCATATTTTAATCCGGATTTTACCACTCCGGAGAAACTGTTGTTTTTATTGCTGGCTTTTGTTCTGGTGCTGGTCTCCGACCTCATTATCATAGGAGGGACCAGTATTTCCTTTGCCTTTTCAAAAGACCGGAAAGACAAGAACCTTAAGAATATAAGGATCCATGAGGAGCTGCAGCTTTTCTACGAGATGATCATAAGCGCTACCTCCGTAATGTCCTTTGCCTGTGCTTACGTTATCTTAAATCATGTATTCTCACTTGTGGGACCAGGAGGAGAGGGGGAATATGCCCTTTTTGCGGAGACCTGGAGCGACTGGAAGGATTTTATCCTGCTGCTTCTAATCCTTGTTTCCTGCATATTGAATACCATTCTGGATAAGCTCATCATTCCCTTAAGGAGGATAGAAAAGGACAAGGTGGCTACTGTCAGGATGCTTGCCATGTTCTACGCCATAATCCTGCTGCTCTGCCTTAATTATTACGGAGATGAGAGCGAGTACAGTCCTGTGATGATGTACTATCTCGGGCTTATGGTGGGAAGATTCGTGTATTTCGACGCTTCCTTCGGGGATTTTATAGAGGCCATAAAGAACGTGTTTCTTAATCTGCCCATTCTGATCCTGGGTCTCACCCTTACGGGAATCTTAAGTTATGTGGGCTTTTCCGCAGGCTTCTTCCTTGAAAGGAATTACTATATCGTCGGAGTGTTCTATGCCCACCTCTTTATGCTGGCGGCGGTTTTCATCCTGTTCCACACCCACATCTTCGATCTCATTTTCCGGGTCGGGAAGAAGGAAGATGCAAAGTCCGCTAAGAAGGAAAAGGTAAAGTCCGCTAAGAAGGACAGGGTTAAGACCGGGAAGAAGGATAAAGTAAAGACCGGAATGAAGTATGCAGCGGAATACGAAGAGGAATACGAAGAGGAATACGAAGAGGAAGATGACTACGTAGAAGAGGATGACTACGGGGATGAAGATGACTACGGGGAGGAAGAAGAATACGGGGAAGAGGACTATGAGGAAGATTACGGGGAAGACTATGGGAAAGATAAGAGGCGGTGATTGACGAACAGTCCCTTTGCAGATATATTTAAGAGAGTATATAAAGACCCTTGGGGGTCTGGACAGATTTGGGATAACTTGTTTTTGGGAGACGGATTTGTATACTGTAGCGGTAGCCGAACTTAAGGATGGCATGATGCTTGGCTGTAATATCACCATGGGTGATAAGGTGGTCATAAAAAAGGGCACCAAGGTTGACAGTATCATGAGAAAGCAGCTCCAGGCATTTAAGTTACTTGCCGTAGAGGTACTGGAAGAGGAGGACTTCGCAGAGACCTATTACGGGAAGATCAAGGTTTCCAGGGCCTTTAAGAAGTTTGAACAGGATTATACGGCAAATCTCATGGCCTATAAGGTCGCGGTGGATTCCTTTATCTACAAGAAGGTGCCCTTCCGTCTCGATGATCTTCTGGAGATAGTAAAGAATCTGGTTCCGGATACCCTGATGGGCAGGGATCTTTTTGCTTATCTCTATCTTCATATGCCTTCCGATGACGAGCTTATCTTTGCACATGGTCTGAATGTGGCGCTGATATGCAGGATCTTTTCCAGATGGCTCGGTTTAAGTCCGAAGGAGACAAATGATCTTTGCATCTCGGGATTTCTCTTTGATGTGGGGAAGTACCTGATCCCGGCGGACATCATAATGAAGCCCACAAAGCTTAACCGCATGGAATACGATCTGGTGAAGACCCACGTTTTCCACGGCTGGTATCTCCTGGATCACTATTCAAAGAATGTGAGCCAGCATGTACTCAATGCTACACTGCAGCATCATGAGAAGACCGACGGCTCCGGATATCCCCAGGGATTGAAGGGCTCCGAGATCGATCCCTATGCCAGGATAATGATTATCCTTGACACCTATGAGGCTATGACCAGTGCCCGTCCCTACAGGGCAGCCAAATGCCCCTATGAGGTTATAAGCATCCTGGAGAGCAATATGCTGCAGCACTACGACGTGCAGTTTACCCAGCTTTTTGCGAGACATATAGTGGACGAGCTTATAGGATGCCGCGTTATGCTGAATGACGCTTCCACCTGGGAGGTCATCATGAATAACAGTAATGACCTTTCACATCCCATATTGAAGAACGAAAAAGATGTGCTGGATCTCTCCAAGAACAGAGATCTGTATATAACGGGGATAATTTGACGAGATTTCCCCACCCATTACTTTACTCCATTTCTACTGTAGTATTCGTCAAAGATACGCTTTGCCATGGGTACGGCGTAGTCGCTGCCGCTTCCGGCTCCCTCCATTATGATGGTCACCGCAATGTCCGGATCATCCGGATTTGAAAAGCCTGTGAACCAGGAGTGGCTGTTTCCTTTGATGGTGCCGTATTCCGCGGAACCTGTTTTTCCTGCCACCCCGTAGGGCGCATCCTTTAGTTTCCGTCCGGTTCCATTCTGAACCACATTCACCATATATTCCTTTAAGAGGGCGGCCTCCTCCTCGGACATGAGCCTTTTATACTCCTCGGGCTCGTACTGCTTTATGACCGTGCCCTGATAGTTTTCCACCCGGTCGATCTCATATGGCTTCATAAGCATTCCTTTGTTTGCGATGGCTGAGGTCAAAAGGCACATATGGGCCGGAGTCATCAGGGTATTTCCCTGACCGATGGCGGTCTGGAGGATCTCCTCCTCTCCGGAGGAAGAGTCAAGCACAAATTTTCCCTTGCTGTAAGAGATGTCAAAGGGCAGATCCTTGTTAAATAAGAGCTTTTCCGAGGTTTCATGGAAGCGGTCACAGGAAAGCCCGGTCCCTATCATGGCAAAGGCGCTGTTACAGGACTTTTCAAAGGCTTCCGCGAGATCGATCTTTCCGTGGACGGAATTATGGAAGCAGTTTATCCTTGTATCCCCGTAGCTAAAGCTTCCCTTGCAGTTAAAGCTGAAGTCGTTATAGTTCTCCGGGTTTTCCCTTATGTATTCAAGGAGGGTCACGATCTTAAAAGTGGAGCCCGGAGGATATAAGCCCTGAGTAGCCCTGTTTATAAGGGGAGAGTGCTCCGTGTCGGCAGATATCTCAGCCCAGTTTTCCGATACGGTATTCGGATCAAAATCCGGTTTTGAGACCATGGCGAGGATCCTTCCGGTCTTTACTTCCATTACGATTATGGCGCCTTTATATACTCCGAGGGCATCGAAGGCTGTCTTCTGGAGATCCATGTCAAAGCTTGTGATCACATTGTCGCCGTAATTCCGCTCACCGGCCATCTCGTGCTGCAGCCGCTCGTTCACAGGGGCATTGCTGGTAAGGAGGGAGATATTCCCGGCATATTCCACGCCGCTCTTTCCGTGGGTGGAGTATCCCACCGCGTGGGCAAAGAGCTCCTTATAGGGATAGTATCTTACCTCCTCGTGGGCGCTGTTCATGGCCTCTTCAGCCAGTATCTCTCCGTCGCAGGAAAGTATGTTTCCGCGGATCACCTTTTTTTCAAGGTTCTGCTGGCGCATGTGATAGGAACTGTTTATGGTCTTTGGGGCGTTAAAGCTGACATAGACCGCTAAAAATACGGTTATGCAGAAAAAGAGCCCCACAAACAGGTATGTTATGATATACAGCTCATGGTTTGGATTTG
>CADBTX010000260.1 GCA_902797705.1 uncultured Lachnospiraceae bacterium
CTCAAAGCAGATCCCGGGATCGCATACTTCACATATTTCTCATATCTCATATTTCGCATATTTAACATACTTCCCATATTTTGCTTCGCATTTTTTATAATTATTTTATGTATACAATCTGCGATTCTGTGATATACTTAGGGCGAAAGTATATCAAGGATGAGAAAATGAGGTATAAGTATGGATTCTATTTCAACCTTAGGAAGCAGTTCGTATTACAGTGGATACAGCGGATATATCAATTCTTCGGACATCTCCATTGAAGAGAAGGCCGTTGCTCAGGCAGGCGGCTATAAGGCAGGCTCCGAAAATGTAAAGGAGGGGCAGGCTCTCCTTAATATTTCTGACGGCGCTGCATCCCAGATAACAGATTATCTCCAGTCCATCAGGGAACTGGCTGTCAGAGCAGGAAACGGCACCATGTCCGCAAGCGACAGGTCCGATATCCAGAGCCAGATCGATGAATATAAAAAGGGTATCAATGACATAGCCGGAACCACAAAGTACAACGAGACCTATCTCATGAACGGCAGCAATAAGAACATTGATATCGTAAGCGACGGGAGCAAGACCACTATTCCGGTATCAGGCTCCAATTCCCTTGTGCAGTCCCTGGGGATCGAAGATTTCGATGTAAGGAAGGGCTTTGATCTCGATAAGATCGACAGCGCCATTAAGAAGGTGAGCGATCAGAGAGCATTAAACGGCGCCCAGTCCAATGCTCTTTCCGCTCAGGAAGCTTATAACCAGACTGCAGCCATGAACACCATCGGCTCCAGTTCCATAAAAGATGAGCTTCAGGAGATCATCGAGCAGAATAACAAGAATAAGCAGGGCCAGCTTCTGGAAAATGTCAGAATGATGATGCAGAAGAGGGACGAAGAGCAGATGAAACAGTCCACCACCAATCTTTTCGTCTGATCACTGTAAAATGACCTAATACAAAAGGACGGGTTGCCTTCTTAAGGGCCCGTCCTTTATTATGCCTTTTAATCCTTCAGCACTCCGAATATAGCCTCCAGGAAATCATCAAATTCCTCAAAGGCCGGAAGATCAGGATTGTCTGCGATTATCTTCTCCGTGGATCTGAAAAGGAATCCGGCACGGCTGGCCCGTATCATTTTCAGGTCATTAAAGGAATCTCCGGCGGCTATGGTCTCAAAGCCGATGGACTGAAGCGCCTTCACCGTGGAAAGCTTTGAATCGCTGACCCTCATCTTGTAGCCTGTAATCTCACCCGAAGGCGAAACAATAAGTGAATTACAGAAAAGAGTGGGGTAATTAAGCTTTTTTATAAGGGGCGAAGCAAACTGGGTAAAGGTATCGCTGAGAATGAGCACCTGCACCCGCTCCCTCAATCTGTCCAGAAACTCCCTTGCCCCCGGCAGGGGATCAATGCCTTCTATGGTCTCCTGGATCTCCTTTAAGCCAAGTCCGTGCTCCTTAAGTATAGCCAGACGGTAATTCATGAGCTTATCGTAATCAGGCTCATCCCTGGTGGTCTTCTTAAGCTCCGGTATGCCGCTCTTCTCAGCAAAGGCTATCCATATCTCCGGAACCAAAACGCCTTCCATATCCAAACATACTATATCCATACTGTTCCTTTCCCGAAAAGGATTTTTTGCAAAAATAAAGTCTGCCGACGCTTATCGGCAGACTCTTTGAAAAACAACCCTTACTTTTTCTTTCCGTTTACGAGATCCTTAAGAGCCTTACCAGCCTTAAACTTGGGTGACTTGGATGCAGCGATCTTGATCTCCTTGCCAGTCTGGGGATTGCGTCCCTTTCTTGCAGCCCTCTTAGCCACTTCGAAGGTTCCGAAACCGATGAGCTGGATCTTTCCGCCCTTCTTAAGTTCCTTGCCGATAACCTCGGTGAAAGCCTTGATAGTAGCGTCAGTGTCCTTCTTTGATAACTTGGTCTGCTTTGCAACTGCTTCAATTAATTCTGTCTTATTCATAGGTTCCTCCAATCCTTATGATTTACTGAACAGCAAGGTTATTATAACAGATTGATCCGCTAAAAACCATACTTTTCCAAGGATTTATGCAAAAAATATCAGTAAATATCTGAATTTCTGACGGCTTCGCGCACCGAAAGCACTCTGGATGGGCTTACCGAGAGCTCATCCACTCCCATCTTCAGGAAAGTATCCGTAAGAGAGGTGTCTGCAGCCAGCTCACCGCATATCCCGACCCAGATGCCGTGGTTATGTCCGTTTTCCACCGTCATCTCAATAGCCTTAAGCACCGCGGGATGATGAGTGTCATTGAACCTGTCCAGCTTTGCGTTCTGACGGTCTATGGCCAGGGTGTACTGAGTCAGGTCATTCGTCCCTATGGAGAAAAAATCCACTTCAGCAGCAAGGGCATCACTTAAGAGCGCCGCCGCCGGGGTCTCCACCATGATGCCAAGTTCGGCTTCACCGTATTCTGTCCCCTCTTCCTTAAGGGAGGCCTTCACCTCCTCTGTGATCTTCTTTATCTCCCGGACCTCATCCACTGAGATTATCATGGGGAACATTATGGCAATATTTCCAAATGCCGCCGCCCTGTACAGTGCCCTGAGCTGGGTCTTAAAAATATCCTGACGGTCCAGGCATATCCTTATGGCCCTGTACCCAAGGGCCGGGTTCTCCTCCTTATCCAGTCCGAAGTAATCACAGCTCTTATCCGCTCCTATGTCCAGGGTACGGATGATGACCTTTTTCCCCTCCATTTTTTCCGCCACTGTGCGGTAAGCCTTAAACTGCTGCTCCTCCGTGGGGAAATCACTGCTTTCAAGATAGAGGAACTCACTCCGGAAAAGGCCTATGCCCCCGGCATCATTATTGATGACCGAATCCACATCCTTGACCGAACCGATATTGGCAAAGAGCTTGATCTCCCTGCCTCCCTTTGTCCGGTTTTCCTTACCCTTAAGTTCCTCTAAAAGCTTCTTCCTTTCCTGTTCTTTCAAAAGCAGGTCCTGATAATGCTTTAAGTGAGCTTCATCCGGCTCAACGATCAGTGTCCCGGAAAAACCGTCCACGATCCCCGGCTTTCCCTCCAGCCCCTCGGGGAAATCAACACCTATCAGGGCCGGGATATTCATTGTCCTGGCAAGTATGGATGTATGGGAATTCGCTGACCCGAGACGGGTCACGAAAGAAAGAATCTTTGATTTGTCCAGCTGCACCGTTTCCGACGGCGCCAGATCCTCAGCCAGAAGAATGACTGGCCTGTCTCCGGAAATACCCGTCTCCTCTGCTCCGGACAGTATCTTTATCACCCGGCTGCTCACGTCCCTGACATCGGAGGCTCTGGCCTGCATGTACTCGTCATCCATTGCGGCGAACATTTCGGCAAATTCCTCCGCGGTGTTCCGGACCGCATATTCCGCATTGTAGGAATCGTCTTTGATCATGCCTTCCACGGACTCAAGATAATCATCATCCTCCAGCATCATCTGATGGACTTCAAATACGGCGGCATTCTCCTCTCCTACCTCGGAAACCGCCTTATCGTAAAGAACCTGAAGTTCTTCCTTGGCTTTCTCAACTGCCTCTTCGAAGCGGGCGAATTCCTGCTCCGGATCCTCAACCCTGGTATCCCTGATCTCATGAGCCTTCTTCTGATAGACATGAATGGGCCCGATGGCTATCCCGCCAAAAACCGCTTTTCCTGTGATATCCTGCATATTTTGTAGACACCGCTCCTTTCACAGTTTGTAATGCCTTGATTTTCATACGTCACCTGCAGTCCCGCAAGTGACGGTTCTGAATAGTTACCACAGTATTTCAAAAACCTTCTGACCCTTATTATAACACATCACTTAAGCTTATTTTTCATGATCACATGGATCCGGGAAATGAAGCAGCAAAAAAGGCGTCACGGCTCCACCAGCCGAAACGCCTTTAGTTCAGATATTTATCTTACTTCTCACCAGCCTGAGGTTCCGTGTCCTGCGTAATGATTGAGAAGCGCATCCCAGTTGCCCTGGATGGTAGCATCATCCGCATTCTTAACAGTCTTCCAGTACTTATAAACCTCTGCACAGCCGCTGGCGCTTACACCATGAAGGCTTACAGCCCAACTGGGTAATCCTGCCGGAGTAGCTGCAGGTGCTGCGGGAGCTGCCTGGACCGCATTGGCTGCTGCGTTTGCCGCTGCATTAACTGCAGGTGCTGCCTGTGCTGCTGCCGCATTGACAGCGGGCGCTGCCTGAGCTGCTGCTGCGTTAACTGCCGGTGCCAGCTGTGCTGCTGCCGCATTGACAGCGGGTGCTGCCTGTGCTGCCGCCGCGTTAACTGCCGGTGCCAGTTGTGCTGCTGCATTTGCTGCTGTAGCTGCTGCGTTTGTTGCCGCAGCTGCCCCGTTTCCTGCCGCAACCGCTGCCGCTGCCTGCTGAGCCTGTAATAATGACATGTAAGCAGTATTATTTGCTGCCGGAGCCGCAGGTGCTGCCGCATTGGGATCCGCAACCGAGGTGGCTGAGACCGCAGGAGTGGGCAGGCTCGCCTTCTTTGCCTTTATAGCTTCTTCCCCGAGACTTGTGGGAACATATACCGCATTAAATGTGGTATTCTGTGTAACATTCTTAAGTGACTTATCAAAGCCGCAGAAGGTGTATCCTCCGACAACAGGCACCTGGGGCGCTGTTACATTGCTGCCTGCAGGCACATACTTTCCTGAAGTATTACCCCCGCAGATAAAATTAACGAATACCTGAGGCTTTGCATCCTCTGCCATTGCCGGCACAGTCATAGTCACAACACAGGCTGCTGCAAGTATTCCGGCCAAAAGCTTTCTAATTCCTTTTCTCAATCTTTTCATCTCCATTTCTACACGGTACAACCGTAAATCCTGTTTTCAATTTGCGCTAATCATTATAGTGATAAAGGATAATATAGTCAAATTGAGAAATGAACGTCTCAGGCTATGGCCCAGTTTCCGCTCTCTGTCTGGAGTTTCGCCATCTTCGAAAAGATGCCGTCCTGCCTTAGCAGCTCATCCGGCGAATCCTGTTCCTTCACGGTTCCGTCGGAAAGCACCACTACTTTGTCAGCCCCTGCAACTGTACGCATTCTGTGGGCAATTATCTTTTCCGGATCTGTCAAGAGATTTCCTGATCAATTTCCACAACCCCCTTTATCTATCGGAGGAATCCGGTGTATTGCAGGGTGACCGGCAATATTGGAACGGCAATTATAAAATAAAATTAAAAAAAGTATTAAAAATACTTGCAAAAAATAAAAAGCTATAATATAATTGCTTTTGCGTTACGGGCGGAACGCCTTATGTATGACGTAGACGCGCTTCTAGCTCAGTTGGTAGAGCACCTGACTCTTAATCAGGGTGTCCAGGGTTCGAGTCCCTGGAGGCGCACTCGGGGCACTGGTTTTGTGGAC
>CADBTX010000261.1 GCA_902797705.1 uncultured Lachnospiraceae bacterium
GGCAGCGCCCTTAAGGCTTCAAAGAATATGCTGGGAGGAAAGGCTGAGAGAGTAGAGAGTTCTTTGGAAAATTCCCGCTGGATGGAGGAAAAGGAGAGAAATGAGCTTTTCCCCAAGACCCAGTTTTCGAAGCTTTCCGAGCTGAAGAAGGACGGCATCCCCCTGTATGCCGTTTATAACAGCAAGAAAAAGGATATGGACATAAATATCATCCCTCCGGCCCATGGTATCATAATCGGTGCTACCGGTTCCGGTAAGACCACCACCTTCGTAAATCCCGTGGTGCAGATCCTTGGCCGCGCCAAGGCCGGGTCTTCCATGATATGCACAGACCCCAAGGGAGAGCTTTTCCAGCTCCATTCAAAGCTTCTGACGGAAAACGGCTACAAGTGCATGGTCCTTGACCTTCGTGATCCCTACAGTTCCTTCAGATGGAATCCTTTAGGGTCCATATATGACGTATATCAGGAGTATCTCCATATGGGTGACGACATTCTGGAGCACTCCGATTCCATTGACGATTATCCGGATCTGAAGCTGGCGCATGACAGGTCCCAGTTCAATGATGAAAATCCCTGGTATGAGTGGCAGGGCACGGCCTATGCAGTGCGTATAGACCTTATCAATAAAGCGAGAGTGGAAAAGCAGAAGCTTTACGACGAGTGTTATGAAGACTTAAATGACCTTATCTCCGTTATCTGCCCCATCGAGAATGAAAAGGATCCCGTGTGGGAAAAGGGTGCCAGATCCATTATAATGGCTACTGCCCTGGCTATGCTGGAGGATTCCGACGATCCGAAGCTTGAGATGACAAAGGATAAGTTCTGCTTCTATAATATCAACAAGGCGGTATCAAATTCCGAAAATGAATTTGCCGCCTTAAAGGACTACTTTGAGGGAAGATCCAAGCTTTCAAAGGCGGTGGGACTTTCCAAGCAGGTTCTGTCCGCAGCGGACCAGACCCTTTCATCCTATATGAGTATCGCCTTCGACAAGCTCTCGATGTTCAACGATGAAGGACTCTGCGCCTTAACAAGCGCTACTGATATCAAGCCCGAGGAATTCGCAGACAGACCCACGGCACTGTTCCTGAAGATACCGGATGAAAAGGATACGAGACACGCTCTGGCGGCCGTTTTCATCCTCTGTATCTATAAGGCTCTTATCAAGGTGGCCTCGGCAAGGGAAGACCTTTCACTTCCCAGAAACGTGTTCTTCCTCCTGGACGAGTTTGGTAACATGCCCAAGATCGACAAGTTCGATAAGATGATCACGGTAGGACGTTCCCGAAAGATATGGTTTGAGATGATAGTGCAGTCCTTTGCCCAGTTAAAGAATGTTTATGGAGAAACTGTGGCGGATATCGTAAAGGGTAACTGCGGTATCAAGCTCTTCATCGGTTCAAACGACATGCCTACCTGTGAAGAGTTTTCGAAGCTCTGCGGTAATATGACAGTCCGGACCTCCAGTGTGTCATCGGGACTAAAGGATAAGAGCGGGAATATCAACGTATCGACCCAGATACAGCAGAGACCCCTTATCTATCCCAATGAGTTGACGAGACTTAATAATGCAAAGAGCACGGGTAATTCCATAGTCGTTACCTTTAATAACTATCCGCTGATGACAAAATTCACGCCATCCTACAAGTGCCCTCTCTATGAGATGGGGCAGATGGACCTTACGGAAGTGAGATCCAACGTCTTCTTCGGGGACGACGTTTTCTATGATCTGGATGAAAGAAACTACCTCATCCTGGACGGGGAAGAGGAAGAGGGCGCCGAGGGAGAGGAAGGCGCAGAAGTTCAGGAAGATATAGAGACTGATGCCGATGAGACCATCGGAGACGATGAAGAAGACGAAGGCTATGACGGAGAGTCTGACGCAGATGATGAAGAATATGATCCGGAATTCGACTCCGACCGGGAGGACTATGACGGGGAACAGGATTCTGACGTGGAAGACTCCGACGAAGGGGAATATGACGAGGAGTATGATATGGATGACGGGGAAGGTGAATACGGGGAAGAGGACAGTGAAGGGGAAACTGAGGATGATATTTCGGATGAGAGTACCGATAATATCAGTGAGGAGGATGTCATGGATATTATGGCTGATCTCATGAGGGATTACGAAGCCAATTCTTCAGAGTGGCTCTCCGGCGATGAAGTGGAGGAGGCAGCAGGCTGATCAATGGAGAGATTTAGAAAGACACTTAAATATACAACGGCAGTGCTGCTCATGGGCTGGATACTGTTTCTTACGGTATTCGGGAGCTCAGTGGAGATAAGAGCTGATGAGGAATCAACCTCCTCATCTTCATCTTCAAAAACGGGACAGAGTCTGTATGATGCGCTGAAGGCGATATATGGTGATTCGTCTTCATCAAGTTCATCGGGAAGTTCTTCAAATTCATCCACAACCTCATCGTCATCGCAGGTGACTGTGGAACAGATGATGAAGAGGATGGAGACCGAGCCCATAGGTCCTTCCGTGGAAGAATCGTCACTGGATGAGCTCTATCACGAAGATTATAAGGTGTATGAGGAAAGGCTGGGAGATACCTACATTATCTACACCAACGTGAAGAACGGCGGCGTGACCAACAGGCCCGTTGTGATAGATGTACCGAAGGGTGTGGGAGCTTCGCTGAAGAAGGACGGCTCCGATATGTCCTTTACTTCAAAGCAGGTGCTGGATGACGAGGGCAGTTATGTGCTGAACCTCTTCATAGGATCAAATGAGGATGACGTAAAGAATTTCGCTTCCCAGACTTACCTTAGGGCAAAGTTCCGGTTCAGGATCCAGTATTCCCAGGGCGTTGCCGGAGTAGTGGGAGAAGGAGCCGAGCTGGAGGAGGTTTCGGATAATTCCCTGCCGGAGGGTGAATATCTTCCGGAGGATATGATACCGGATGACTATGTGTATGACGAAAACGAGTTCAGCGCCATCACGGATGATGAGGAGGCAGAAGAGGAAGAAACCGTTGTAGAGGTGGCTCCCGTGGAAGCTGATCTGGATAGCCGCTACGACACCGATACAGGCTACTACAAGAACAGCCTGAAGACCGGAGATTTCTTCTACAGCAATGTTCCGAACGGAAGCATTACCAATGACGGAGTGCTGGTACAGGAGGCCGAGGGCCTGACATTCACAGCTTTCCTGAACGGTGAACCCTATGAGAGCTTCACCCCCGGAGAGTATGTACAGGACAGCGGAAGCTTTGCGGTCTTTGTTTCCAAGGAGGGTGACGCAGCCTTCAGCCAGGCGTACGGCAAGGGAGATCCTGCCTTCAGGTTCCGCATAGTGAACGGCATGGCAGCGGATCTTCGTATCATAACCGCACCGGAAGGGGTCACCATAAGGAACGTACGGTTTAACGGCCTGGATCTGACTCATGAAGAAGCCTATCTTAAGGATGATACCGTTTATCTTTCGGAAGACGGGGAATATGAGCTTACATTTGATGATGAATCCGGAAGCAGGGAAGTCAATTTCAGCCTTGATACCGTTCAGCCTCTGGTATCCGTTGGGACGCAGCCGAACCTCGCTACCATCAGTTATTTGAGCGAAGATGCTTCCAGAGCAGTATTGTACAAGGGGGACGAGGTTATAAGCGATCCTAACCTCATACAGTCCGTCACTACACCGGGAAAATATACACTCTATGTATATGACCAGGCGGGGAACTATTCAAAGGCAGAATTTACAGTGACATACCGCATCAATGCAGCGGCAGTCATAGCCATAATCGCAGTTATTGCCATTATAGCGGGAGTAGTTATTTATCTGGTAAGGATGAGAAAGAAAGTAAAGGTGGTTTAATTTGCTGTATCCTACAGTCCTAAGCTTTAATTCCATGATGAATGCCCTTATGGATTTCATCCTTGAAAACCAGGTGGTGAGTATTATCACCGGAGTTTTCTGGTCTATTCAGGGATTGGCCCTCCAGCTCGCAAGGGAGTACATGTACTTCAGGTTCTATTCCTGGCTCATGATGCTCCTGAATCTTATGTGGGTGCTTGAACAGGCTTTTGACGTATTCTCCGGGACACAGGCTGTGTACGTAAATGACACGGCGGGAAATGTACTGGGCCAGACCGATTTCATGACCGCCGTATTCATAGGGAGCCCCATACAGAACGCTTACTGGTACTTTATGCTGGCGGCTTCCGCACTGTGCTTCTTTACTACGATAATCGCGGTGATAAAGTCCATAGGTGAGGGCTTAAGCGAGATGAAAAGACCTGTGACCCAGGTGATACGGCAGGCGTTCCAGGCGATACTTACCTTCTTAATGATACCTACGGCATGTCTCGCGGTAATGAAGCTTGGAAGCGCCATTACCAAGATCATCGCCTCATCCCTGGGGGAATTAGAGGATCAGAGGCTCAGCGATATAGTATTTGTGCTGATAGTCGGAGACAACTGGAAGTCAGAGGCAGGAAGAAAGATATGCTCCACCGGAAGGATGTTTTCCAAGCTTTCCAGCAGAAGTTATTTCAAATGGAGAGATATTAATTACCTCTATGGCTATATCCTGGTTATATTCATGATAGTGGTAATGATCACCATAGTGATGCAGGCGATCATGAGAGCCCTCATGCTGGCCATACTCTTCCTTACAAGTCCCTGGTTCGTGTCCATGATACCTCTGGACGGCGGGGAAAAATTCAAGAGCTGGACCAGGCTTTTCGTGGGATTCTCCTTTGCGACCTTCGGGCCGGTACTGCTAATGAGGATATATACTATCCTGCTTGTGAGTATAGGGATTTCGGGGGAAATAAGCTTTGGAAGTGAATTTAACCCCATTACGGGGTGGATACTGAAATTGGCGATTACCGGATTCGGACTGGTAGGGGCCTGGCAGAGCCAGTACCTGATACTGGAGATAACCAGCCCTGAGACAGTTAATCTATTAAAGCAGTCCCAGTTCCTTGCTAAGATGGCCGGGGATTCTGCAAAGAAGGCTGCATCTGCAGCGGCAGCCTACGTAACGGGAGGTGCTTCCAAGGCCGGAGAAGCGCTTGGCGGCGCTCTCGCAGGCGGCGGCGGAGGCGGTGGCCTCGGTGGCTTCGGCGGCGGCTTCGGCGGCGGAGGCGGAGACGGAGACAAAGAGTAAACAGGTGATTTTATAAAGGCGGTCAAATGGAAATAGTTCAGCTTTGGGGATTACAAGACGTATATGATTACATATATGAAAATATCCTTGACCCGGTATGGGAGTTTGTGAGCAGCCTTATCTCTTCAGGCTTCACTTATCTTGTCAACGGTCTTTCTATTGCCTTGAATGCTATCCTGAATTCCATTTTCGGGGAGATCATAAGTATTTTCCTGGACTGGTTCTACGCAAAGTGGTTTGCACTCCAGTCGGCTATACTTCTCCTTCTCGACTGTATTGAGGATTGCTTTAACATAGTGAGCGGTTTAAGGCCGGTATATATCAGAGCAGGAGGCGGAGCCGGAAAGGTTACCAGCGGAGGTATGCCCTTACTATTCGCGGTATTCCAGCAGAAGTCGGTTCAGAACGCCATTACGGTGATGATGATCGTGGGGTTCTGGCTCTGTTTTGCCATGGCTATCCTCGCCACGGCCAGGACATTCTTCGAGCTTGGAGATGACAAGACAAAACCCGTTACCCATGTGATAAAGATGACGGCAAAGTCATTGCTCTATCTCATTCTGGCTCCCATGACGGCGGCAGCCCTTATACTCCTTTCACAGGCGATACTTACCACCATTGACAGGGGACTTACAGAGGGAGAGGGAAAGACCAGCGTTGCCAGGATAATATTCTGTATATCATCCCTGGATGCCATAGACACATCCATTACTTCCGACGGATATCTGTATAATGTAAGTTATGCAGACGGGCCTTCAAAGGCATCCCTTACGGATAAATACAGAAGAGAATACTACTATGAGGATGACCATTTTCTGATACCGAATTTTGTAAATCCCATAAAGGTGAGGACCACCTTTACTTTCTGGGGCTTTGATTACTTTATCAGCCTTGGTTGCGGCATCTTCTTTACCGTTGTCATGTGTATGGTGCTGGCCGTCTTTATAGGCAGGGTATTTGACGTTATCGTGCTCCTTGTCATAGAACCCTTCTTTGTGGCTATGATGCCCTTTGATGACGGGGAGTATTACAGGAAGTGGTTTGAACTGTTTCTTGGAAAGCTTTTCCAGGGCTTTGGCTCCGTAGTGGGAATGAGGGTGTATCTCATGATACTGGAGCAGCTTTTTGCAGGAAATATCAGTTTCTCTAACTCCAATTCCCTGGGAGCGAGACTGCAGGATTATCTCATCATGCTCCTCTTCGCCATGGGTGGAGGTGTAGCTGTACAGCACGTTGGACCCCTTATCACGGGTATCCTGAGTCAGGCTGCGGCTTCCGGAGAGCAGACTTATGCTGCAGCCGGCGGAGCTGTTGGTAAGTATATCGCCAATAAGGAAATGGGAATCGTAAAGAAGGCCGCCAAATCCACTGCCAAGAAGATCGGCGGAGGACTCGGAATGGGACTCAGAGACCTCTCCAAATTCATGGGTAAGAGGGGAGCCGGTGCGGCAGGCGCAGCAGGAGGACCCGGTGGCATGGCAGGCGGACCTGAGGGCATGGATTTTGGTAAGTTCGGAGGCATGCGGCCAAACATAGGCGGTGGGGGAAAGGCTATGGGCGGCATCCCCGGAGGTGCCGGCGGAGCTGTTTCTTCGGCACAGCAGGCATTGGGCAGCTTTAGGACTTCTGTAATGGGTGCCGGTCTTATGAATACC
This sequence comes from uncultured Lachnospiraceae bacterium, assembly GCA_902797705.1. Lineage (GTDB taxonomy): Bacteria > Bacillota > Clostridia > Lachnospirales > Lachnospiraceae > NK4A144. Next base: position 6,778 of record CADBTX010000261.1, read on the forward strand.
AATCCCAAGGGCACCGGACAGGACAAGGGAAAGAAGGACGGAAAGGGCCCCGGCGGTATCGGCGGAGTCCGGATGGAAGATGTGTTGAAGGGTGGAGCCAACGGCGGAAAGGACCAGGGCGGCGGAGGCTTTACCGGCGGCAGTGGTAATCCCGGAAGCGGTGGCGGAGGAAGTATACCTCCCTTAAGAGGAAATATGGGCGGCGGCAGCACCGGCTCGGCAACGATGCAGCAGATGGTCGGCGGAGGAAGTCTCGGAGGAGGCGGAAGCACCGGCAGCGGAAGCATCGGAGGCGGAAGCCTGGGCGGTGGAAGTCTCGGAGGAGGCGGAAGCACCGGCAGCGGAAGCATCGGCGGCGGAAGTTTCGGAGGAGGCGGAAGCACCGGAAGCGGAAGCCTGGGCGGCGGAAGTCTCGGAGGAGGCGGAAGCACCGGCAGCGGTAGCACCGGAAGCGGAAGCCTGGGCGGCGGAAGCACTGGGAACGGAAGTCTCGGTGGAGGCAGCATGGGCAGCGGAAGTACCGGCAGCGGTCAGGTAACGATGCAGGACGTGGTCGGCAATAACGGAGGATATAAAAAAGATCCAAATACTCAAACCTATCGTGATCTCTTCGGAGATAAGGACAGTATTTTGAATGTCGATCCTACGTCGAAAAAATAAACCTGAAAGGAGAGGGAGTTAAGGACCATGATGAGGGTCATTCCCAAAAGAACAAATGTGAGGATGGAGCTCTTCCGTGGCGTCGAGGTCATCGATGTGATCGTCGGCGCTGTGGGAGCTTTGGTAGCCATCAGTTTCGCTGTATCGAATCTGCCGGCTAAATTCATCTTCGCTGTAATAATGGCTGTGCTCACTATAGCTCTTGTCATTCCGCTGGGGGATGAAAAGGGCTATATGGTGGTACTCTACGCCCTCAGATTCCTGGGACAGCCCCGGTATTTCAAGAAGCGCCACAAGGCTCAGGATCCGGATAAAGAGAAGAAAAAAGAACAGCTTTCGGTGGAGGATATCACACCTTTCACAGGTATCGACGGAAAATACATAGAGTACGGGGATAAGTATTCTGCCGTGGTAATGAGCATTCCCTCCGTTGAATTCCGCTTCTTTACCCAGACAAGGCAGGACAACATGATTGACCGGATATTCGGCGGCATCCTCAGGACTGCGGCCGAAGAGGAGGTTATAAACCTTGTGAAGCTGGATCAGCCTGTGGTCTATGATGAATTCATTCTGAGCGAGCAGCAGAAGCTCAATGAATTAAA
>CADBTX010000262.1 GCA_902797705.1 uncultured Lachnospiraceae bacterium
AAGGTTAAGGTTATCAAGGTAGTTCGTGAGATCACCGGTCTCGGACTTAAGGAAGCTAAGGATCTCGTTGACGGAGCTCCCAAGATGATCAAGGAGGGCGTTGACAAGGCTGAGGCTGAGGATATCCAGAAGAAGGTTGAGGCTGAAGGCGCTAAGGTTACTCTTAAGTAAGGATCAGCTTTAAGCAAATAGCCATCTTCCCCAAAAAGGGAAGATGGTTATTAATTTTATATTGACATTTTACAAAGCCCATGTTACTATGCAAGTTGCGCTATCGTGCTCACATGGGCTTTTTTGCGCCCATTTTTAGAGAAAAGGCGCAGTAACTGTAGGTTTTATAAGGAACGGGGTAGAGGACAACATGGAAAAGAACCGGATACATCCAGTCTACAACGGCAAAGCAATGCGCATGAGTTTCCAGAGAAACCAGGACGTCATTGAAATGCCCAATCTTATCGATGTTCAGAAATCTTCCTATGACTGGTTTACCACTGAGGGACTTAAAGAAGCTTTTGCTGACATATCTCCCATACAGGATTTCAGCGGAAACCTGAGCATGGATTTTGTAGACTATGAGTTCTGCAAAGATGAGAAGAAGTATTCCATTGAGGAGTGCAAGGCACGGGATGCAACATATGCTGCTCCTTTAAAGGTAAAGGTACGTTTAAGGAACAGTGCGAATCCCGAGAACGATATCAAGGAACACGAGATCTTTATGGGCGATCTTCCCATAATGACCGATACGGGAACCTTCGTGATCAACGGAGCTGAGCGTGTTATCGTCAGCCAGCTTGTCCGCTCTCCCGGAATCTATTACGGAATAGATCATGACAAGATCGGAAAGAGACTTTTCTCCTGCACGGTGATCCCGAACCGCGGAGCATGGCTTGAGTACGAGACAGACGCAAACGACATCTTTTATGTAAGGGTTGACAGGACCAGGAAGGTTCCGGTCACCGTTCTTATCCGTGCCCTCGGAGTCGGCACTGATGAGGAGATCATCGAGATGTTCGGAGAGGAGCCGAAGCTTCTTGCCTCCTTCAGCAAGGATCCTTCAAAGGATTCTCTCACCGGACTCACCGAGCTTTACAAGAAGATACGTCCCGGAGAACCCTTCGCAGAAGAGAGCGCAAGGTCCCTTATAGAAGGCATGTTCTTCGATTCGAGGCGTTACGACCTGGCCAAGGTGGGACGCTATAAGTTCAATAAAAAACTTCTGCTTAAGAACCGTATCACCGGACATATCCTTGCAGAGGATGTTATCGATCCCGGAACGGGAGAGGTCGTTTCCTTAAAGAAGATAAAGGCAGTGGCCGGCACCGAGGTCACCAGGGAGCTGGCGGATGAGATCCAGAACTGCGCTGTTCCCTATGTTGTCATTCAGGGAGAGGAGAGGAATATCAAGGTCCTTTCTTCCATGATGGTCGACATCAACCACTATATAGATTTCCCGAGAGGCGCAAAGGCTTCCGATTACGGCATCACGGAGCTGGTATATTTCCCTGCCCTTTCAAAACTCATGGATGAGAATGATACGCCCGAGGACCTTCAGAAGGCCATTAAGAAGAGCGTTCATGAGCTTATTCCCAAGCATATAACCAGAGAGGATATCTTTGCTTCCATCAATTACAACATGCACCTTGAGTACGGCGTGGGAAGCAAGGACGACATAGACCATCTGGGGAACAGACGTATACGTGCGGTTGGCGAGCTTCTGCAGAACCAGTACCGTATAGGTCTTTCGAGACTTGAGAGAGTGGTACGTGAGAGGATGACCACACAGGATATCACCACCATCACTCCCCAGGCTCTTATCAATATCAAGCCCGTTACCGCCGCTGTAAAGGAGTTCTTCGGTTCATCACAGCTGTCACAGTTCATGGATCAGAATAACCCTCTTTCCGAGCTCACTCATAAGAGACGTCTTTCCGCGCTGGGACCCGGAGGACTTTCAAGAGACCGTGCGGGAATGGAAGTCAGGGATATCCATTATTCCCACTACGGACGTATGTGCCCCGTAGAGACTCCCGAAGGACCGAATATCGGACTCATCAACTCACTGGCCTGCTTTGCACGTATCAATGAGTACGGCTTTGTTGAGTCTCCTTACAGAAAGATAGATCATTCCGATAAGGAAAATCCCAGGGTCATGGACGAGGTTGTCTACATGACCGCGGATGAGGAAGATAATTACTATGTAGCACAGGCGTCAGAGCCTCTGGATAAGGAAGGCCATTTCAAGAATACCCTCGTATCCGGACGTCATCTGGATCTTACACAGGCCTGGGATAAGACCGTATTTGATTATATGGACGTATCTCCCAGACAGGTATTCTCAGTGGCGACCACACTGGTACCCTTCCTTCAGAATGATGACCCTACCCGTGCACTTATGGGATCCAACATGCAGCGTCAGGCAGTGCCTCTGCTCCTTACGGAAGCTCCTGCTGTGGGAACCGGAATGGAGAGAAAGGCTGCGGTTGACTCCGGTGACTGCGTTATCGCGAAAAAGCCCGGCACCGTTGTACTTGCCCAGGCAGATCTCATAAAGATAAAGAATGATGACGGAACGGATGAGGACTACCACCTTATCAAGTTCATGCGTTCCAACCAGAGTAACTGCTACAACCAGACCCCCATCGTTGAGAAGGGTGACCATGTGGAGGAAGGGGACGTGATCGCAGACGGTCCTTCCACCCACGACGGTGAGCTTTCTCTTGGAAAGAACCCTCTTATCGGATTCATGTCATGGGAAGGTTACAACTACGAGGACGCAGTGCTGCTTTCAGAGCGTCTGGTACAGCAGGATGTTTATACATCCATCCATATTGAAGAGTATGAATCCGAGGCCAGGGAAACAAAACTCGGACCTGAAGAGATCACAAGGGATATACCGGGTGTCGGTGAAGAAGCCCTTCAGGATCTGGATGAAAGAGGTATCGTTCGTATCGGTGCCGAGGTCCGTGCGGGAGATATCCTGGTAGGAAAGGTTACACCTAAGGGAGAGACCGAGCTTACCGCTGAAGAGCGTCTGCTCCGTGCCATCTTCGGAGAGAAGGCACATGAGGTCAGGGATACTTCCCTGAAGGTTCCCCACGGTGAATTCGGTATAGTTGTGGACGCCAAGGTATTCAAGAGGGAGAACGGAGACGAGCTCTCACCTGGAGTAAACCAGGCGGTACGTATATACATTGCCCAGAAGAGAAAGATACAGGTTGGTGATAAGATGTCCGGACGTCACGGAAACAAGGGTGTTGTTTCACGTGTGCTCCCTGTTGAGGATATGCCCTATCTTCCCAACGGAAGGCCTCTTGATATCGTCCTTAACCCTCTGGGCGTGCCTTCACGAATGAACATCGGACAGGTTCTTGAGATCCATCTGTCCCTGGCGGCAATGGCTCTCGGCTTCAATATCTCGGTTCCCGTATTCGACGGCGCCAACGAGGTTGATATCGAAGACATGCTGGAGCTTGCCGATGACTATGTAAATACCGAGTGGGAGGATTTTGAGAAGAAGTATAAGGATCTTCTCCTTCCCGAGGTCCTTCAGTACCTTTCGGATCACAGGGATCACAGAAAGGTGTGGAAGGGCGTAAGGATAAGCCGCGACGGAAAGGTCCGCCTGAGAGACGGACGTACGGGCGAGTATTTTGATTCCCCCGTTACCATCGGCCACATGCATTATCTGAAGCTTCATCATCTGGTTGATGACAAGATCCATGCACGTTCCACCGGACCGTACTCCCTTGTCACCCAGCAGCCTCTGGGAGGAAAAGCCCAGTTCGGCGGACAGAGATTCGGAGAGATGGAAGTGTGGGCCCTGGAGGCATACGGTGCGGCATACACCCTTCAGGAAGTCCTTACCGTCAAGTCCGATGATGTGATAGGACGTGTAAAGACCTACGAAGCGATAATAAAGGGCGAGAACATACCTGAACCCAGCGTTCCCGAGTCCTTCAAGGTTCTCTTAAAGGAGATGCAGTCCCTTGGACTTGACGTGAGTGTATTAAAGGATGACGGCACAGAGGTTGAGATCGGTGAGAACGTGGATTACGGTGAAACCGATATGAGAGCCCTTTTCAATGATGACCGTGATATCAGGCAGCAGGAGAATTACGCGAGCCACGGTTTCCAGACTCAGGAATTCAATGAGGATGGAGAGCTTGAAACCGTAGAGGATGAAGAGGCTGTGGAAGAAGAGCCGGAATTCGACGAAAGTTTCGATGGCAACGAGAATCCTGTAGATCAGATTTGATAAATGGAAGGAGTTATAGATGCCGGATTATAATAACAGGCAGTCTGATATGTACCGCCCGCTGACGTTTGATGCAATTAAGATCGGTCTTGCTTCACCGGAAAAGATCCTGGAGTGGTCACATGGTGAAGTAACAAAGCCGGAAACCATAAACTACAGAACCCTGAAGCCTGAAAAGGACGGACTTTTCTGTGAAAAGATCTTCGGACCCACAAAGGACTGGGAGTGTCACTGCGGTAAGTACAAGAAGATACGTTACAAGGGTATTACCTGTGACCGCTGCGGCGTGGAGGTAACAAAGTCCTCTGTCCGCCGTGAGAGAATGGGACATATTGAGCTGGCAGCTCCCGTTTCCCATATTTGGTATTTTAAGGGTATCCCCAGCCGTATGGGACTTATGCTGGATCTTTCTCCCCGCGTGCTGGAAAAGGTGCTCTATTTCGCTTCATACATAGTTCTGGATCCCAAGGATACAGACCTTGAATTCAAGCAGATCCTTTCCGCAAGAGAGTATGCTGACGCTGTTGAGAAGTACGGCTACAAGGGATTCCGCGCAGGTATGGGAGCAGAGGCCGCAAAGGAACTTCTGCAGAATGTGGATCTGGATAAGGAATCCGAGGCCTTAAAGGAAGAACTTAAAGAGGCCACAGGCCAGAAGATGGCCCGTATCATAAAGAGGCTTGATGTTATCGAAGCCTTCAGGGAGTCCGGGCAGAAGCCCGAGTGGATGGTAATGGATGTGATCCCCATCATCCCTCCCGATCTCCGTCCCCTGGTACAGCTGGATGGCGGTAGATTTGCAACATCAGATCTAAATGACCTTTACAGAAGGATAATAAACAGAAACAACAGACTTAAGAAGCTTCTTGAGATCGGCGCCCCCGATATCATCGTTTACAACGAAAAGAGAATGCTTCAGGAAGCGGTGGATGCACTTATAGACAACGGCCGCCGCGGACGTCCCGTTACCGGACCCGGAAGCAGGGCTCTTAAGTCCCTGTCAGATATGCTTAAGGGTAAGAGCGGACGTTTCAGACAGAACCTTCTCGGAAAGAG
>CADBTX010000263.1 GCA_902797705.1 uncultured Lachnospiraceae bacterium
GCCTGTCCTGAGACCTGCAACAAAGCCTGCCGGTGGCTTTTACGTCACTATATTTCAAGCCTGTATGTCTTGTATGCCATCAGAGACAGCCACTCCGAATTTTTGAGGGCAACTGCGCACAGGCCATGAAACGAAGCCGTGATTCCTTATACGGCAGGTTACCATTCACGGGTTAGCCCCATCGGGATTTTGAACATCAAATCGCTCAAAAAATGGATATGTAACGAAATGTAGTGATTATTTAATAAAATAATCACTATTTATACTTGACAAGCCTTCTTAAATAGTGTATAATATAATCACTATTTAAGGAGGTGATTTCCATGGCAAGTATCGTATATCAGATCGACAAGAAGACAGGCACGAAATACGCGTTTGAAAGCGTATCGTACTGGGACAAGGACAAGAAGCAGCCACGGTCAAAAAGAAAATATCTGGGTAAAGTAGATCCTGAAACCGGGGAGATCATTCCTTCCAGAGGGAGGACTTCTCATAGTGAGGAGAATACTGCATCGGGTAAGGATGAACTGCAGGCATTGCACAATGAGATCAGCGCAAGAGACAAAACGATAGCGGAACTGAGGAGGGAACTGGACGAGTTAACTGCGCAGAATGAAGAACTGTTAAAAACAGTAAAACAGATTCGTGCCATAGTGGAGCGGCTCTGATATGTATGAGGATGTGTGGAGCCGGCAGGAACTGCTGTTTCATATCAAGATCCTGAAAGACCGTGTGAAAGCCTTCGAAACCGGGGAACAGTATGTGCGGATGGAAAAGCTTCACCGGATCGCCAGGGAAGGTGATTTCCGGATGATCAAACGGCTTGAGGGAGAGCTGGCACAGGAACGGGCTGAGAAAATACATGTCCGGGAACTGTGGTATGCAACCTGCGAGGATATCCTGTGCGAGTGCGAAAAAAAGCTGCAGGAAAAGGACAAAGAATGCAAGCAGAAGCTTGCGGAAAAGGACAGGCAGATCTTCTGCCTGCAAAGAGATCTGCAGAAAGAACGTGAGAAGCAGAAAGATTATCGAGACAAATATCTGAAGCAGACAAAAGAAGCATACGAAGTGAAAACGCAGCTTGAGGAAGAAAAAGCGAAAAATCAGGAATTGCTTTCCCGTATTAATAAAGATTACAGTAATTCCTCGAAGTCCTCCTCCATGTCACCAAACCATGCCACAATTCATAACAGCAGGGAAAAGTCCGGACGCGCCCCGGGCGGGCAGCCGGGCCATATACACCATGGCCGTAAACGGCAGGAACCAACTGAAACACATGAGATCCCGGTCCCGGATATCTACCTGGATGATCCTGATTATAAGCCCACGGGACGTATCATCAGGAAGCAGATGATCAAAGCCCATGTGATTACAGAAGTGATCGAGTACTGGACATATGAGATGCGCAACATCGTTACCGGGCAGCGCGAACATGCGGATTTTCCGCCGGGATATGTCGATGATGTGAACTATGATGGGACAATTAAGGCATTGGCCTACATGGTAAACAATGATCTTTACACATCTGTCGATAAAACAAGGGGCTTCCTGAAGGATATATCTAAAGGAAAGATCGATATATCAACCGGATTTATCTGCAATCTTGCGAAACAGTTTTCAGACTATACCAAGGAAGAACGCGACCAGATCTTTGAAGAATTAATGACAGAGGATGTACTGCATACGGATTTCACGTTTGGACGGACCGGAGGGAAACAGTCTGCGGTCATAATCACAACGACAGATGACGGGAAAGTACTCTACCAGGGGCGTGCCCAAAAAGGCGATGAAGGGGTAAAAGGGTCACCGGTTGAGCATTACAACGGAACGCTGGTAAGTGACCATGAAGCGGCACTGATCAAACATGGCAGACGCCATCAGGAATGTCTGGCACACATGAAGCGGTATGCTAAAGGTGAGTCAGAGAATGAACCAGAGAAAAGCTGGGGCGCAAAGCTGGATGAATGGATCAGTGACAGCGTGGGTTATTGGAATGAAGTGAATGACGGGTTCAGGGAGTATGATAAGGCCATGGCAGATAAATATATAAACCGCTTCATGGAGATCATAAGGACAGCTAAAGAAGAGTACGAGTATGAACCTCCGTCAAAGTACTATAAGGAAGGGTATAACACGTACAAACGCATGGAAGAGGCCCCGGAAGACTATATCCTGTTTTTAAGGGATACAAGAGTTCCGCCAACCAACAACATCGCAGAAAGAGCCGGACGCAAGTATAAGCGGAAGGTTCATCAGGTCATGTCTTTTAGAAGTCAGGATGGATCAAACCGCTTCTGTGACGGGCTGACGATCATGGAAACGATCAAAGCCCAGGGAGGAAACCTTTTTGAGGAAGTAGCAGAAAGGTTTAATCAAAAGCGATCTTATCTGTAAGAAAAGAAACGGTAGAAGGAACAACCTCCGGCAGAAATCTGCCGGATGGGAAAAGCTCCTGATAAGCGAAGATCAAACGCTGCTACTGAACGAATGTGCCTCGCTTTTGCTCTGGCTGGCGGGGCCTGTTAGGGTACACTTTTATAAGAACCGTAGTCTTTCCAGAACTTGTAGCTATCGGCTAACCCGTGAATGGTAACCACAAATCCATAGCTACTATAATTGAATATTGTGATTGGCTGGCCGTTTCGCCAACTTTTTGTTATAATATTACACATAAGAGCTCAAAAATCACAAGTATTTATGTGTGATGGAGAAATATTATGAATAAA
>CADBTX010000264.1 GCA_902797705.1 uncultured Lachnospiraceae bacterium
AGTATCAGCCGCCCCTTGGGAGCAGCGCCGTCTATTGGTATCACAAGCACCACCATATCCCCGGGATCCAGAAGGTCCGAAACTATCCTTCTTTCCTTTCCTTTATCCTTATTTCCCAGAGAAGACAGCAGTTCCTTAAAGTTATCGATATTGTAGCCTGTCTTTGCGCTGACATGGATACTTTTTTCATCGGATCCTGAAGAACCGGCCTTTTCCTCTTCTTTTATTTCAAATAGATCGGCCTTGGTAAATACGGTCACAAAGGGTATGCCCCTGTCCCTTATCAGTTCTGTGAGTTCCTTCTCTGCAGGCTCCTGATCCTTTCCGCTCTCTCTTACAAGGACCGCCACATCGGTTTCTTCAAGTATCCTCTTTGCCCGCTTTACCCTCTTCTCTCCCAGCTCTCCTGCGTCATCGATGCCCGGAGTATCTATTATGAGCACGGGGCCGATGGGCAGCAGCTCCATGGCCTTCTTTACCGGATCAGTAGTAGTGCCCCTTGTATCTGAGACCAGGCTCATCTCCTGACCCGTCACCGCGTTTACAAGACTGGATTTTCCGGAATTGCAGATGCCGAAAAAGGCGATATGAACACGCTCCGAAGAAGGAGTATCATTTAATCCCATCATCCTCTCCTAAAACCTGAAATCCCTGTGGTCCGTAGTCCTTATTTCCTCAATATGACCCTTCGCTATGGCTCTTGTCTTCTCATTGGGGATCTTTTCAAGTTCCCGCTCTATCATCTCATAGCCCAGCTTTTTGGTTTCCGTGGAAGCATAGTCCTCCAGATATTCCGCAAGGGTCATAAGGGCGTTGGGATGGCAGCAGTTCAATATCTGCCCGTTCTTGCAAAGGCTCATAAATCTGTCACCTGTTCTTCCCTCTCTGTAACATGCCGTGCAGAAGGAAGGGATGTGATCGTTTTTCATGAGCCAGGATACCACTTCATCAAGGGTCCTCTGATCCGATACGTCAAACTGCTCGGTGTCGTGGGGCCGCTCCTCCTCAGCATATCCTCCGACACTGGTCCTGCTTCCTCCGCTTATCTGGGAAATCCCGAGACGCAGGAGTTTTTCCCTTACCTCCCTGCTCTCCCTGGTGGATATGATCATTCCGGTATAGGGAACCGCCAGTCTGATGCAGGCCGTGATCTTCGCAAAGATCTCATCGCTTATGCCGTTATCAAATTCATCCGGGTCTATGTCATCCGCCTTTTTTACCCTGGGCACGCTGATGGTATGGGGCCCCACGCCGTGGACCGCCTCCAGATGCTCCGCGTGCATGATGAGGCCTGCAAACTCATATCTGTACATTTCAAGACCAAAGAGCACTCCGAGACCCACATCATCTATCCCGCCTTCCATGGCTCTGTCCATGGCCTCGGTATGGTAATCGTAATCATGCTTCGGTCCGGTGGGATGGAGCTTCAGGTAGCTTTCCTTATGGTAGGTCTCCTGAAACAGTATATAGGTGCCGATGCCGGCTTCCTTTAATTTCCTGTAGTTTTCCACAGTGGTGGCGGCGATATTCACATTTACCCTGCGGATATCCCCGTTTTTATGGTGTATGCTGTAGATGGTCTTTATGGAATCCAGAATGTATTCTATGGGGTTATTTACCGGATCCTCACCGGCTTCTATGGCAAGCCTCTTATGCCCCATGTCCTGAAGCGCGATGACCTCCTTTTTTATCTCCTCCTGGGACAGCTTCTTCCTTGCTATATGGCTGTTTTTCATGTGATAGGGACAGTAGAGACATCCGTTCACACAGTAATTCGAAAGGTAAAGAGGTGCGAACATCACTATCCTGTTGCCGTAGAATGCCTGCTTTATCTCCTCCGCTATGGAGTAGATCTCTTTCGTGATCCCGGGATCATCTGAGGATAGCAGCACCGAAGCCTCCCTGTGGGTCAGACCCCTGCAGGTACAGATATTTCCGTTCCTCACAGGTCTGGATTTCTGAAGTATTTCCCTGATGAGAGGGATATTGTTCCTGTTCTCATCGGCATACTTCAATGTTTCCATTATTTCCTCATGATTGATAAATTCCTCCGCCTTTAAGGAGGATGGATCATAGATAGACATTATTTAACCTTCTTTCTAAAGCCTTATATCTCCCCGTTCCGTTACTATCCTGAAACCTATGGCCTTCATCCTCGCGGACAGGCAGTCCACACATTCGGCCGCTTCCTCTCCGGTACAGATCTTATTGTCGTAAAGCTCGTATTTTTTCCTTACCCTGACAGGTGACAGGTTCGGCATCACCACATTGGCACCGTATAGTATCCCCTGCTCCCTTCCGTCGGGAAGTATGGTGCCAAGCGCCGTTGTGGCAGGCAGCAGCACCGGTGGATGGATGAGCCTTATGATCGACAGAAGATACAGCGTGAGCTCCGCGGAGCCCGGTCTTTCATTTCGAAACGGAGTTGCCCTATGTGGAATGAAGGGACCGATACCACACATATCGGGCTTGAATTCCTCAATAAATTTAAGATCCTCCGCCAGTTCCCTCTCTGTCTGGAAGGGAGATCCCACCATCATACCACAGCCTGTCTGATAACCTGTATCACGGAGATCTTTTAAGGATCTCATACGGTTGGAAAAAGACATTTCCTCCGGGTGAAGCTTTCCGTAATGCTCCGGGCTTGCCGTCTCATGTCTTAAAAGATATCTGTCCGCCCCGGCCTCATGAAGCTTCCTGTAGCTTTCACGGCTCCTCTCTCCCATGGACAGAGTCACTGCAGAGTCAGGATGCATTTCCTTGATCTTTCTGACGATATCACAAAGTACCTCATCATTGTAAGCAGGATCTTCTCCGCCCTGAAGCACAAAGGTGCGAAAGCCAAGTTCATAGCCCCTGTCCGCAGTGTCTATGATCTCACTGCTCTTTAGGCGGTACCTTTCCACAGAAGCGTTGCTCTTCCTGATACCGCAGTAATAACAGTCATTTACGCAGATATTGCTTATCTCGATAAGACCGCGGACAAATATATCATGTCCGTATATCTCATCCCTTACTTCCGAAGCTGCCTGTTTCAGGCGCTCTGCCGCCTTAAGGGTCCTCTCAGAGATAAGAAGGGCATACTCCTCTTTACTTAAGCTTCTTTCTTTTATCAGTTTATCGATAAGTCTATCTGTCATCAGGCTTTCTCTTCGCCGCCAATAGGCATTAACATTATCTTCCTTTGTGTTGATAATTACAAGACCGATATAAGAAAAGGCTTCCGGCTGGAGATCCGGAAACCTTTGTGACGCTGCTGTTTTGATTACGGCTGTTTACAGACCTGAATACTCAAGGAAGAGCATCTTCATCCTCTCATCGTCATGGACATAGGTCCAGTCATGCTTTTTCCCCTCATAAACTAAAGTCCCGTCCTTATAGACCATAAGGCGGTTATCCGGGAATTCCGTCCAATCATCACTGTCAAGGGGCTTTGTGGAAAAGACCATTCCGTCTCCCAGCTCCTTCTCATAAAGAGTTCCCGCCTCGTTTTTATGGACATAGAGGAGATCGCCGTCATTAAGGAGGATATTTACCTTGTTTCCCGGTACGATACCGTGAACAGCCTCCTCCACTATGCGGATCCTCTCTTCATCTGCAGCCTCTCTTCCCTTCTCCCTGCACAGCCTGTTGATATTTCCCACGATGCAGATCAATATCCGCTCGCTGTCTGTAGTCCCTTCCTGAACATACTGACAGGGTGAGAGGAGATCGGAATCAAAGATGGTTCCGTTGTGCGCCAGTACCCACAATCTCCCTGTATCGTCAATGCGGGAAAAAGGATGGGTATTTTCTTCCTTCATCTCACCGATGGTAGCTTCCCTGATGTGGGCTATGCACTTCGTTGTTTCAATGTCATGCTCCAGTTCTTTCTTAAGATACAAACTGTCGGAAGCCTTTATCGGCTCCCGACGGAGATAAACCGGATCCCGGTCAAGTAACGCCAGTCCCCATCCATTCCTATGCTCTGCACTGTGACTGAAAAAAGTCTCAAGCAGTTTGTTTATCCTGACCTTCCTGCCTGTCGTTACTCCCAATAATTCGCACATCGCTGATAAACCCCTTTTCACTCTCCCTTAGTCTGCTCCTTGAAAGTCCGGTAAGGTATGACGCCCACTCCGAAGCGGTCTTACCATGGTAGATCACCGCTCCAAGTCCGTCCTTTTCTATTTTGCGGACTGCCTCATTTATCTTATCGATACTGTCAACATCCTGTAATTCTTTATCCAGGATATCCAGATTTTCATCAGAATACACTATGCCCTTGATAAGCGCCGCATAGGATAAAGCCCTGTCTATGGGAACACTGTCCGCAACCCTGATCTCAATATATTTCTTGATCCTGAAGTGGAAAAAACCCATGGACAGATAGTGTTCCACAAGGGCTTTTCTTCTCTCAGCATCAAGCTCCTCCGGGGAAACGATACCTTCATATTCCAGATCCTCAGCCGTTTTGCTTCCCACATCAATGGTGGAACCTCTGTCAGTAAGAAGGATGAGAGGGGTATGAAATACCGCTTCGGCAGCCTTTTTGTAACCGAAATCCTCGTCAAAGGACCCCTGAAAATATCCCGTCCTGTCAGGATCCAGGTCCTCCCACTCCTGTATCCTTAAAAGATGGGGCTTATCCGCCACCCCGGGAAGATGTGAACCCTCCCGGATCTTATTCTCCATTATTATCATAAGTATTGGGGAAATCTTTTGCAGGATCCTGAGCTTCCTTACCAGATCCTCCTCTGATCTGTAATCCACGGAGATCTGGGTGGAAGCTGACGCCCTCATCATATACCTTCCGTATTTTCCCGTTTCCCTGAAATGGGCATCCATGTACCGGTATCTTTTCTTGGGGGAGAGGGGAATGTCATCGGGAGTGATCTCACCGGTTTCAATCAGTGGAAGATTTCCTCCGTAGATCATACGGTATCCTTTTCTCTTAAACAGGGGCTTCCAGAGGGACAGAAAATCCCTGTAGATTTTCCCGATCTCTTCAAGAGAAGAGTATGGATTAATGCTTATCTCAAACTGACAGGCAGGCTCAAGACTTATGGAATATTTCCCGTTATAGTAGCCCACGGGATATCCGTCAATGTAGGTGATCTCAGCGCCCTGATCCTTTGCAACCCCTTCTATCAGGGAAGTGATCTCTTCAAATGATATCTGCCTTCCTTTTTCATCAACTATAAAATGCTCGATCTCCAGTCCAAGATCCTCTGCATCGGATTCTCCGCTTTTTATATACTCATATATTTCCGGTAATAAACTCATAGTGCCGCCTTTCTCTCCGAAATGCTTATAGTAAGCGAGGATTCGCACGTATTTTGTAAAGAAATATGCCTGTCGTTTACTATAGATTAAAAGACGGATACACTAATTTGTAAATTAAGTTGATTTTATTGCCAATGATAACCCGGGGTTATAGAATAAACTCCCGTCGTCAGAGATCATATAGGCCTTCCTTTTTCTCTTCGAGCATTACCGCAAGCTCATACGGGCCTGTCTCAGGATGTTCTGCCGCGATCGCCGAGAAGCTGCCCAGCACTCCCGATATCTTTCGAGCCATCCCTGCGTCCACATCCACGTAGTTTTCGAGCCGCCCTCCGGTGTATGTTTCTCCTTCGATGCCAAGGAACAGTTTTCCCATATCGGCGTCATACTTTCCGAATGCCGCCAGGATCCCCACCGCATCGGCAACGAGTTCATCCCACACCGCATCTTTTTTTTCGGGAAACAGCTTCCGGCAGATAAAGTGCGTACATTCATGGTATTTTCTTATGGTGCCTGAAAGAGTTATCCATTCTTCATCGGATAATCCAAGCCTTTTTGCCGGCACTGCACTGTAAGGGCCTATTGACAGGATTATGAGCGTGTCCTTAAAGTTCTTCTTATCCGAGGTAAAGCGCCCAAACTCTTCCCCCCAGGCCTCTTCGGCATCCTCACTATTGTCAAGGCCTTTCAGAAACTCATCCCTGTGCCCTTCGATCTTTCTCCAATTGATGACGCCGTCCAGCAGTGTCGCTCCCTGGGTATCCGGAATATCCGCCATCTCGCAGCGGTTTGCCATGATCCTCAGGAAGGTTACAAAATCCTCACGTCTTCCAAGTGTTATGACGGTCACATTGCCCGCAGGGGTCTCTTCAATCGTTATGCTGTCCTCATCGCTTGTTATGAAGTGGGACAGATCCCGCCTCACGGGTTCATGACCGTATTGCACGATATCAAGATACTCTTCTTTTGCTCCCGGGCCGGGTGGCACAAAGAGCTGCCGGTAAGTATCCGCAAGAGTTTCGATCACCTTTTCTTTTTTCGGCTCAGATTTTGCTTTCATTAAGATATCTTTCCGCGTATGCTACGCCATAGGTTTTCGCCGGAAATACTAGTCCTCGAAAGCCAGATAAGTGAGTTCGCCGCCTTCAATGGTGAAGAAGACCAGCTCTTCATCGGTATTGGCGCTTATATACTGAAGGCATATTTCCACGTCATTCAGACCCCTGCTGTCAAGTTCTGAGCGCCATGATTCAACAGCATCCATCCAGGAAGGGATCACGTCGTTCCGTATGGCGTCTTCATCCAGATCATCTACTGAAGTGATATCATCGGACCATACCTGTACATAGATCTCATCGGGATCCAGGGTAACCCGGCGGCCGCGGCCGTCATTTCCCCAGAGAGAACCCACCTCTCCATCGATAAATACAGCTGCATCCTTTACGGGATCATCGCTGCTTTCATCCGTACCGGTGCTTTCTGTGTCAGCGGTGGGAGTTTCTACATAACTCTCCTCGGTCGTGATATCGCCGTTATTATTCTCTTCCTTAAAACTGTAGTCCTTTGTGCCTTCATCTGTTGTGGCAGAGAAGTTAACCTCGGTGGTTGAAGTACTGGTGGATGTGCAGCCTCCGGCAAATGCAACGGTAAGAGCCAAAGTAATGGCCATAACGATCTTTTTTCTCATAGAAAATCTCCTCTTTGTATTAATCCTTTTTAACAAAAGGCTCCCGGAGAAATCTCCGGGAGCCATGAATTTACTGTTATTCAGCAGGATTATTTGATGATGGAAGCAACTCTTCCTGATCCTACTGTACGTCCGCCTTCTCTGATAGCGAATGTAAGACCCTGCTCCATAGCGATGGGGTGGATGAGCTCGATGGTCATCTCTACGTTATCGCCGGGCATGCACATCTC
>CADBTX010000265.1 GCA_902797705.1 uncultured Lachnospiraceae bacterium
ATGCGATAGTAGCTTAGCTGGTAAAGCGCCACCTTGCCAAGGTGGAGACCGCGGGTTCGAATCCCGTCTGTCGCTCTAAAAGATGAGCATCCGCTCATCTTTTTTGTACTGTGAAGAGGATTCAAACCCGCTCCGCGGGTTCGGTCTCCGTTCCACTCCGGTCGGCGCAGAGCCGAGGTCCACTGGACCTCGTGCGCCCCGTCTGTCGCTCTAGCTTGAAAGCTCGCAGATTCCTGATTTTATCGGGGTTTGCGGGTTTTTTATTTCGTAAAAATAGTGGTTACTATTGGTTACCTTTGGTTACCAAGGGTTCCTACTTGGTTACGCCTCAAGTGTGTTACGCACCTGCTCTACATCTGCATTAGTGAAATAATTCTTCATTGCCACTTCAGGGGAGTTCCCAAAGAGTTTGGATGCCAATATAACATTTCCTCCCGAATTATTTACCACCTTTGTGATACCGTTGCGACGGAAACTATGAGTGCCCCTGATAAAATCTTTCCTTATGGGTATACAGAGTGAATTGCACATTCTGCGGTAGAAATTATAAACCGTGTTATTGGTTATTACCCCATTGTCAGATTCAGCCGGGAATAAATACTCGCTTTTGATACCGTTCAGCTCATGGCATTTACTTAAGCGTGTAAGGATATCCTTTACCGTGGTGGTTACTGGGAAAACCCTATCTTTGCAGTTCTTTGTGTGGTTTACAATTTGAAAGTATTCCTTAGGATTGTCTTTTGATTTTTTCACGGTTAATTGCTCGCGGCTTATCATAATAAGACCATCTTCAATATCCTTCCACATCAAGGGTGGAATTTCTCCGCGTCTAAATCCTGTGGCAATTTGTAACTCCAAGGCATAGGAGGGAAGATACTTACTTCTATTCGATATGCCTCATTCTTTCTCGGAAAAGGGCTGATCCCCGGATACTTAAACGGGATCACCGGAGAGTATACTCCGCCGGAAGGGTATATGGCTGCTATAAATGAGCCGGAAGAATTTGCAAAATTCGATGCGCTCTTCCCTGCAAAAGAAAAACACAGCCTGCCGGGACAGCTGTTCAGCGAATAAGCGGAAATGTGTTTTTAAGCATCAAACGATACTTCTGTTTCTATGCGGCAAACAGCGTTTCTGATCCTTGACATGCATATAAAATGAAACTATAATTGGCTAATTATCGTTAGCGTAAAAGAGAACAGGAATGATGGATACAATGAATATAGAAACAAAAAATGAATATAAAGGGTATACTGTCTGCCGCGTTTCCGTGCAGGAAAAGGGACAGTACCGGGTGCGCTGTACGCAAGGCTATAGAGAACGGAGAACTGTCGGAGGAAAGGCTTCTATCATATAAGAAGCTTGAAGCCGAGAACAGCTATTCGGAGGATTCACAGAGTTATCTTGCAGCAAAGGAAGAGAAGTTCAAAAGGATCTCCAAAGTCAACAAGTCAAACCGGAAGAGATAACAGTATATGATGGAAGGAAAAATGAAGGTATTTATACTTGAAGATGACGATGCCATAAGCATGGGGCTGAAGTATTCTCTTGAAAAGGAAGGATATGAGGTTACAAGTGCGGTAAGCGTTGCTGAAGCCCGGAAGCAGTGGCAGAGCGGCTGCTATGATATCTGCATCCTGGATATAAATCTTCCGGATGGGAATGGCTATGATGTGTGCAGCTTCATTAAAGAAAAGGAAGATGTGCCTGTGATCTTTCTAACAGCCAGTGATGCGGAAGTAAACGTGGTCATGGGACTTGAAATGGGGGCTGACGATTATATTTGTAAGCCCTTCAGGATCAATGAGCTTATGGCAAGGATCAGGACAGTACTCAAGCGTTCCGGGAAAAGAACCGCCGGCAGTGCAGCAGAGAATCCTTTTGTAGAGAAACTTGGAAATATAAGGATCTACACAGGCGAAGCAAAGGTGACAATAAAGGACGGAGAAACAGGAGAGGAAAAGGGCATTGAACTCACAGCTCTTGAATACAGACTCCTTCTTGTTTTTTGCAGCAACAGGGGTATAGTACTTTCAAGGAACCAGCTCCTTCAGGATCTGTGGGACGTGGGAGGTGATTTTGTAAATGACAATACGCTTACGGTCTATATAAAGAGGCTTCGCGATAAGATTGAAAAAGATCCGGCGAATCCTCAGATAATAAGGACTGTCAGAGGGCTTGGGTATATTGCGGACTGAGAGAACGCTATTTAAAATATGAGAGATCGGAACTTTAACAGAATTATGATCCTTGGATCCGCTTTGACCATTGTAATGGCGATCAGCGGATTCATTTTTGCAGGAAAAACAGCAGGGATAATGCTCCTTATCTCAGGAACGGTACTTCTTGCTGTCTTTTTTTATTATACGAAAAAGAGATATCGAAGGATCGAAGAACTGAATGATTATCTTGTAAAGATCCTGTCGGGAGACAGTGCTCCGGATATCCATGATCAGGAGGAGGGTGAACTTTCGATACTTGCTGACAATATCTACAAAGCCGCGTCCACACTTAAGTTTCAGAATGAGATACTGAGTGAAGACAGGAAACAGCTGGCACAGGCAATAGCAGACATAAGTCATCAGCTGAAGACACCGCTTACCTCTATGATGGTCATGAACGATCTTCTTTCCGCTGAAGAGGATAGCGAAAAACGCCGGGAATTTCTTAAGACTCAGTCTGCTCAGCTTGAAAGGATGAACTGGCTGATACAGACTCTCTTGAAACTGTCAAAGCTGGATGCGGGAACTATAGAACTAAAGCATGAAAGAGTCAGTGCAAAAGAGCTGCTGTCAGAAGTCCTGAAACCCTTTGAGATCCAGTTCGAACTTCGTGGGATCAGTTATAAACAGGATACAGCGGATATCACTTTTAACTGTGATAAAAACTGGACGGTGGAAGCTCTGCAGAATATAGTCAAGAATTGCATTGAACATATGGATGACGGAGGGGAGCTTAAGATCACTGCTGATGATACGAATCTCTTCAGCCGGATAATGATAGAGGACACAGGCTGCGGAATCGCAGAAGCTGACCTTCCGCATATATTTGAGCGTTTCTATAAGGGAAAGAATGCGGGAAAGGACAGTGTCGGGATCGGGCTTGCGCTTACCAAAGCGATCATAGAGGACCAGCATGGGGAGATCTCTGTGAAGAGTACTGAAGGCGTGGGATCGGCCTTTGAGATAAAGCTTTATAAAACGATAGTTTAATGTGACAGGATTGTAATAAAAAAGTCACGCGATAGTAATTTCAATATAATAACCTACTCTCAGAAATCAAAAAGAGAAGGGAAAAATGAAATGAAGATTTTGGAAATAAGAAACCTGTGCAAGGTCTACGGAAGCGGAGAGACAAAGGTAGATGCGTTAAAAGATGTTTCCTTTGATGTTGAGCAGGGAGAATTTGTTGCTATAGTCGGACCCTCAGGTTCCGGTAAGTCTACACTTATGCACATCCTTGGCGGTGTTGATACACCCACCTCAGGCGTTGTGAATATTTCAGGTACCGATATCAGTAAGCTCAATGAGACCAAGCTTGCGATATTCAGAAGAAGACAGATCGGTCTTATCTATCAGTTCTATAATCTGATCCCGATCCTCAATGTCGAGGAAAACATGACGCTGCCGATCCTCCTTGACGGGAA
The DNA here is from genome assembly GCA_902797705.1 of uncultured Lachnospiraceae bacterium. GTDB lineage: Bacteria > Bacillota > Clostridia > Lachnospirales > Lachnospiraceae > NK4A144. The sequence continues at coordinate 3,647 of CADBTX010000265.1, forward strand.
GAAGCCGGATAAAAAGCTCTTAAAGGATCTTATTGAAAAACTTGGGCTTTCTGACAGAGCAGGACATCTTCCGAATCAGTTGTCCGGCGGACAGCAGCAGAGGGTTTCGATCGGAAGAGCCCTGATGAATCATCCGGCACTGCTCCTTGCAGACGAGCCGACGGGGAATCTTGATTCCGGGAACAGCAGGGAGATCATATCACTCCTAAGGAAATTTAATAAGGAGAACAGACAGACCGTTATCATCATCACTCATGATGAGAGGATCGCTCTTTCCGCGGACAGGGTTATAACGATCGAAGACGGGCAGATCACCAGGGACTCCGCAGAGGAGGTGGGTGCAAGATGAATATCATATCAACACTTACCTTAAGGCACCTTCTGGAGAATAAGAAACGGACGATCGTTACGATCCTTGGGATTGCAGCTTCTGCCGCGCTTATCACTGCAATACTTGTCGGTGTTTTCTCATTCTTCCGGTTTTTCGGAAGCATCAACAGGATCACGGATGGTGACGTTCACGCTGACTTTGACAATCTTTCCTGGGAAGATGTTACGGCACTTAAGGATGATGACAGGATAAAATATGCCGGTACAGTCTGCGCCGATCCCACGATCACCGGTGTCAGGATGCTTACTGATAAGGAGGATCGTTTCAGGGTCGGCAATATTTTTAATGGCGGAGAGGATACCTACAGGCAGCTTGTGGTTTCCGGGTATGAGGGGAAACTTCCCGAGTCTTCATCCGAAGTGGCAGTAGAGCAGGCATTTCTCGATGACAACGGGCTGGATCTTCATGTGGGAGATACCTTAACATTTGAACTCGGAAACAGATATGAAACAGATCCGGATGGCAAAAAAGTCTATTACGGCGGAAGCTACAGATCTGAAGAGCAGTTTGAAGTGGTATCAAAAGAAACCGCAGTCATCACAGCGATCCTTCACGGGAACAGGCCGACCGGGGACTATGATATCTTAAGGGGAATGGATTTCGGAACGCCCATAGGACTTGATGATAAGGGAGAGTCATTCCTTCACTGCCGTATAACATTAGATCAGGCTGACAGTACTTCAGCAATTCAGATAAGACAGATCGCAGCTGATCATAACCTTCATATCGGTGACATGAACTCAGAATTCCTGATAAGTGTTTTTGCCGTGAACGGAATGGGAGATACTTATACTCAACTGTTTACACTGATGGCAATAGCTCTTCTGATAGTGGTCGCGACCTCAGTGGTACTTATCTACAACGCCTTTGGAATGTCTCTTGCAGAGAAGATAAAGTATCTTGGTATGCTTGCAAGTGTGGGCGCTACAAAGGCACAGAAAAGAGCATCCATCTACTTTGAGGGAATGGTGCTTGGATTTATCGGGATACCCTTAGGGATCCTTGCCGGTATCGCCGGAGCGGCAGTTACTCTGTCGGTTATTGGAAGTAAGATCATGGAGTCAGACATGATCGTTGGAGCAGAGGGCCTGAGGGGAGGCATTCCTGTCATAATTGATCCTTTTGTCATACTTGCGGTCATAGTTCTTTCGGCAGTAACAATTTTTATCTCTGCTCTCATTCCGGCGGTCAGGGCATCAAAAATAATGCCGCTTGATGCACTCAGACAGACAAACACGATCAGGCTTAAGGCCGGAAAACTTAAGGTGAATCCTCTTATAAAGAAAATATTCGGATATGAGGGAGAGCTTGCTTATAAGAATATTAAGAGAAACGGATTAAAGGGAACGGTAATTGTATTTTCGATGGCTGTATCGATCATCATGTTCCTTACCATAGACTTTTTTGATCAGACTTTTATAAAGTTGAATAAGTATGAGCTTGACCTTCCTTTCAATATTTATGTTTCCTGTGGATTGGACGAGAAAGACAGGCTGAAAGGAGAACTGGAGGCTCTTCCGGAGATCGAAAGGGTTGTTCCGGCAGACCATGTCGCTTATATTTTCAGGGAGCAGGAAGACGAGCCTGAGTTCGTACCGGCAAACAACAGTTTTTTGGATAAGGACTGCCTTACAAATGATTATAAGACTCTGTTTGACACTCTCAATGAAGTTGTGGTGGTAATTGTGGATGATGGCGACTTTGATGCGCTTCTGGAAGCAAACGGACTCAGCAGAGATGAGTATTATGGAAAAGAACTGAAGGGAGTCATACTGGACAGTTATCTTCACACGGAGAATGGCAGACCGGTATTTAATGAAAAAATAAACGGACAGAAGATCTTCTATGATGATCCGGATAACAATCCGCCGGCCGTTGAGGTGAGCGGGATCGTTAAATACAAAAAGGACAGCTACGTATGCAATCTGGTTCCAAAGAATACGGTTGACGTATATGTTCCGGCATCAATGTACTATGAAAAAGCTCAGGAACATATAGACAGAGATATACTCAGCTATACCTATGGTGTGTTCACTGCAGAAAATGAAGGAGGTCTGGCAGCAAAGATAAGCGACATTACAACCTATGGCGGTTACAGCAACTGTGTTATTCATGATCTTTCAAAGACCAGAGATGCCATGGATACGGTATCACTCATGCTTAATACCGCAATGTACGGTTTTACGATCCTTTTAACACTTATAGCTATTGCAAATATCGTGAATACTATCTCAACAGCGGTGCATATGAGAAGACAGGAATTTGCGATGTTCAGGTCAGTGGGAATGGAGGGAACAGGCATTAAGAAGATGCTTCTTCTTGAGACGGTCCTTTATGGACTCAGGGCACTTGTAATAGGAATACCGGTTTCGATCCTGCTCAGCTTTCTGATGTATCAAACTATTGAAACCCGGCTGTTTGCCTTTGAACTTAATTATCCGATGTATCTTATGATGGTGATAGCGGTATTTGCGATGATCGGGCTAAGTATGCTCTTAAGTGCTTCCAGGATCAATGATGACAGTATCATAGAAGCCTTAAAATGTGATGCCATGTAATGTAAAGAGCTGTACGGTGAATCAGTGATCAGGGGGTCACTTGCCAAGGTAACTGCACGTTTGCCGAATTAATTGCACGTTTAGTATAGCGCAATAAGATTTTCAGGTATTTAAGGTTTG
>CADBTX010000266.1 GCA_902797705.1 uncultured Lachnospiraceae bacterium
CGGGAAGAGAGAACGTGGTCCTTCACGGTGCCTTCTATATCTTCTGTCCTTCTTTCATTCGCAGCATGGCTGTGGCCTTCGAGCCTCTCGGTTTCATGTATTTTGAAGAGGAAACCCTTGCCTATATATGCAATAAAAAAGGACTGAAGATAGTCTACAGTCCCGATATACAGGTTTATCATTATGATGACAGAGCAACTGACCGGGCCTTCGGCACCGGCTACAGAAAGGCCCGATTCAAGTCTATTGAGCTTGAAAAGTCCATGGGCGCACTGCTCAGATATATGTCAGAGGCCTAATACTTCTTCCCACTGAGGAAGGATCGTTTCAGGCAAAAAATCGCCCCGTCTGTCATAGCTTTTTTCAGCCAGCCTTTCCCTGAGAGGCTGGTCTTCATATATCTTTTCCATCGCCGCCAGAAACTCGCTCTCCCGCCGGGTAAGCTCAGCGTGCCGATCAAACTTACAGTCCAGAAGCGGTGTCAGTATGCCGCATTCTGTTACAGTCATCTTACAAACGCTCTCAACAGCCGTTCTTCCCGGCGCCATCAGTTCTCCCACTCCCACGCAGTCATCGCATATTACCGGCAGAGAGCAGGACATGGCTTCCAGTACTGCATTGGGAAAGCCTTCATAGAACGACGGAAACACGAATGCGTCGCATTGGGTCAAGAATGGGAACGGATCTTTTTTCCTTCCCGGCATCAGAACGCTGCCCGTTATGCCGTACTCACTGCAAAGTGCCCTGGTCTTCTCTTCGAGACTTCCCCTCCCCAGGATAACAAGTCCTGCGTCCGGATGTTCCTTCAGAAAAAAGGAAAAAATCTTTACCAGGTTCGGATATCCCTTCTGAATGTCAAACCTTCCTGTCGCGACAAAGAGGAACTCTTTTTCCTTTCTGAAACGCAGGAATTCTTCATCCGCAACAGGCGCTCTGGCTGCCTCGGCTATTTCTTCTCTGTCAACATAGTTATATATTACCCTTATTCTATCCCGGCTGATCCCGAATTTACTGATCTGATCCTCTGCGACCCGTCGGGATACGCAGATCACACCGTCAGCCCTCCTGTCCAGTTTCTTGGCCCAGGTAAGGAATCTTGAGATCTCTCCACGCTTGAATTCATTCTTCTTTGAAGTATGGTTCCTTATGGAGACCACTTTTCTTCCCGGTCCTCCTGACAGGATGTTATATGCGTTGCCGCTCTCAAGGAAAGAGAGCGTGACATCGGGTGCAAATTCCCTTTTGACGCTCTTTACAAAACGGATCTTGTCTATTTTTTCCTTCAGCCTTCCGAATCTGTAGGAGCCTATCTCATATACCTTTATTCCCTCAGGTATGTCATAGTCCGCCTGCCTGCCTGTTCCTCCAAACATGGCAAGGGCGACTTCTGCTTTGCTCGAAAAATGCCTTACAAGATTGGACATGACGCGTTCGGCTCCGCCTCCGGTAAGGCTGTGTATCAGAAACAGTATCCTCAACTATCCAAATCTCCTTCCATTCGGCAGTAGAGGATACCACTGCTTGAGTATCTTTGCTGCATCGTAGTCATTTCCTCTTTCTTTCGAAAGCAGTGCATACTGCTCTCGGGCGCCCTCATCTGAAAGCATATATATCATGGCTTCCCGAAGGGCATCCTCGCCCCGCAGGCTGTCACCGGTAAGCCTCTGTGTCAGCAGCCCGTACTTTTCATGGGAGAAGCCTTTCACTTCCTTTGTATAGTCACTGTCGCCTGCAATTATCTCCCTCGGACCATATGGGCAGTCAGAAGAGATCATCGGCACTCCCAGAGCTCCAGACTCGATGAGAGAATTAGACAGTCCCTCATATATGGAAGAAAGCACAAAAGCATAGCTCGCCTTAAGCAGAGGATACGGGTTATCCAGTCTGCCTGCAAGCAGCACTTTAGTCTGCAGTGAGAGCGAAGCTATCTCTTCTCTCAGTGTATCCTCAAGAGGTCCTTTACCTGCAATCACCAGCTTTGTGTCGGGTATCCTTGAAGCGACCTTTGAGAAAGCTCTTATGAGATGAAGCTGTCCCTTCTGCTCAACAAGCCTTCCGAAATTGGTGATCACTCTTGAGCCCTTCATAAAAGCGGTAAGCTCCTCACTAAGCGGCTCGCCCGCCAGTCTCTCCAGTTCCTTTACGTCCACCGGGTTATATATGACCGATATCTTCCCTTTATGCCCCGGCCACATGGAATCGATCTCATCGGCTATGCCCTGGGATATTGCGACTATCTTGTTGGACAGGCCGATGTATTCCGTCAGCCTCCAGGCCTCCATTACGTCTCTTATGGGCCATCCGTATTTTTCCCTGTACGAATTCCTTACAGACACAATGACAGAATCATCCCGCTTGGATCTTACGTTATAGAAGTTGGCTTCTTCCAGGAAACTTACGGAAGCTGTTATCCTCAGCTTTTTCTTAAGATTTCTTATGTACTCGGCCTTGAGCTCCATCTCACTCATGTTGCCTTGCGGCGGCACGGTAATGGGCGGCATGAACAGCATTTTCACCTTCGGGCTGACCGGGTAGTCCTCATTGGTCTCTTCCCTGAGATTCAGCAGCCACACCTTGTTCTCCTCGGCCATGGCAGACGCAAGCATGGCGGTCACCTTCTCGGCACCGCCTCCGTACAGCTTTGGTGTTATGAACAGTATCCTTCTCATAAATGTATCATGCTCCAAGAGGCTCTCGTTCTTAATTCACAAAAGCAGGAAAATGGGATATAATCTTATCCAGAAAAAGTATAGCACAAGACGATGTGAAGGGCAATTTAATAACAGAATTGTAAA
>CADBTX010000267.1 GCA_902797705.1 uncultured Lachnospiraceae bacterium
CCGGAGTTTCAGGGATTAAGATCCTGCGGATCCTGGATAAAGGACGCCCTGGAGGATATGGGAGATACCTTATGCTCCGTGAAACTGATAAAGGGAAAAGATGATATCTCTTTCCTTAAAGGGAGCTTTGATGTAAGGAGACCTCTTTATATCTCCATAGATAAGGACGTTCTGGATAAGGAGATCTGTCCCACAAACTGGGATCAGGGAGATATGACAATGGAGGAGATCGTGGGATCTCTGAAGGAGGAGATAAAAGACCGCAGGATCCTAGGGGTCGATATCTGCGGCGGACCTTCCGGAGGCCCCGGTGCAAAGGACAGTGACGTAACGAAAAACCAGATCACGGATATGGCTATAATTGCTTCACTGTGATAAAATATCCGAATATGCTTAAAGGAATAAAGCAATTTATGTCAAAGAGATACGGGCATGACGAACTGTCACTTGCCCTTTTACTGATCGGCGGGGTCTGTCTTGTCTTTGCGGCTCTTTCAAGGAACCGTACAGCGTCGACCTTCTTTGTTTTCGTCCTTATCCTGTTAGTAGTCTGGAGCGTTTTCAGGATGCTTTCACGGAATGTCGATGCCAGAGCCCGGGAAAACAGGATCTATAAGGAGCTTACAGGGGGCTTCGGCAAAAGATCCAGGCCTTTTTTTGAAAGCATGAAGACCTGGTGGGGCAATTTAAGGAGCATAAAGCTTCCCGGCGGAAATAAGACCTACGGCTTAAAGATCTGCCTGTTTAAGTGTCCGGGATGCGGAGTGGATATAAGGATCCCCGCGAATAAGGGAAAGATAATGATCACCTGTCCAAAGTGCGGAAAAGAATTTGAGAGGGTCAGCTGATGAAGAAACGTGGCATAGCCAGATTCATAGCCTTTGCCGTTTTTCTCGCCTGTGCGGCCTATCTCGGGTTCTATGTCTATAACGCGAAGATGAGTTCCGATATCAAGGGAAAGATGTCTGCCACCGCAAAGACCTTTAATCCCGGAAGCAAGGGAGAACTCAAAGTGGTGACTGAGGTGGATCAGGAGACCGGGGAAGAGAGAAGGCTTGTGGTCCTGGGCCAGTATGAAAAGCTTTATGAGCAGAATAAGAACCTCTGCGGCTGGTTAAAGATAAAGGGCACCAATATCGACTATCCCGTAATGAAATCCATTAACGGCAACGGGCAGTATTATCTCGACCACAATTTCAACGGGGAAGAGGACAGGAACGGCAGCCTCTTTATGGATGACGGCTGTGACATTGTGAAGCCCACAGAGAACCTTATCATTTACGGACACAATATGAAGTCCGGCCAGATGTTCGGGGATCTGGACAAATATAAATCGGAGTCCTTTTATAAGGAGAATCCGGTGATACAGTTCGATACGATCTACGAGACCGGGAAATATCAGGTGATGATGGCTTTCCAGAGCCATGTGTACGAGGAAAACGTCATCGCCTTTAAGTATTATCAGTTTATAGATCCTTCCTCCGAGAAGGAGTTTGAGTCGGGTATAAATGAGATGAAGGGGCTTGAATTATATGATACCGGTGTGACTGCAAAGTACGGAGATAAGCTTCTTATTTTGTCCACCTGCGATTATGACGAGGAGAACGGCAGGTTCGTGGTGGTGTGTAAGAAACTGGAAGGAAATTGATGACAAAAGAGGAATTTAAGAAACTGACGGAGGAAGGGATAGTTATCCTTGACGGTGCAACAGGCTCAAATCTTCAAAAGAGAGGGATGCCTGCCGGCGTCTGTCCGGAACTTTGGATAAAGGATAATCCGGAGGTTCTCATGGGACTGCAGACGGAATTCATGGAGGCTGGGTCCCGAATAGTCTATTCCCCCACCTTTACCGCAAACAGGGTAAAGATGGCGGAGTACGGTCTTGAGGACAGACTCTCTGAATTCGTGGATGTTCTGGTGGGGGTTTCAAAGACCGCGGCAGAACGTTTTTCAAAGGAACATCCCGAGGCTTCCAAAGTGTACGTGGCCGGAGATATCTCCATGACCGGACGGCAGTTAAAGCCCCTGGGGGACATGGATTTTGAAGAACTCGTAGATATCTACAAGGAGCAGGCTGCCGCCCTTGACAGGGCAGGAGCGGATCTCTTCGTGGTGGAGACCATGATGAGTGTCCAGGAGACAAGGGCTGCGGTGATAGCCTGCAGCGAGGTCTCGGATAAGCCTGTGATGGCCACCCTTACCTTTGAAAAATCCGGAAAGACCTTTTTCGGCACGGATCCTCTGACTGCGCTTATAACCCTTCAGTCCCTGGGAGTATCCGCCTTCGGCATTAACTGCTCCGTGGGCCCGGGTGAAATGAAGGGGATGATAAGCGCCATAAAGCCCTACGCCCATATCCCCATAATATGTAAGCCAAACGCCGGATTGCCGGAACTTAATGACAAGGGTGAAACGGTGTATGGTCTGTCTCCCGAAGACTTCGGTGAGGAAATGAAGGGGATAATAGAGGCTGGCGCCGATATCCTCGGAGGCTGCTGCGGTACCACCCCAATGCATATCAGGGCTCTTTCCGATGCTGTTTCGGAAAAGGCAAGGCCCGAAAAACAGGACGGCTTTGATGGCTATGCATTAAGCAGCGAAAGGGATACTTTCTTTTTCGGTCTGGAGGACAGGTTCTTTATCATAGGTGAAAGGATAAACCCTACGGGAAAGAAGAAGCTGCAGGAGGAACTGAGATCCGGCAGGTTCGATATGGTCATTGATTTCGCAGAGGAGCAGGAGAGATCCGGAGCCCGGGTGCTGGACATCAATGTGGGAATGAGCGGCATTGATGAAAAGAGCCTTCTTCTCAGGGCTGTTGAAGAGGTGGGGAGCGTAACAAACCTTCCTCTTTCCATCGATACCAGCCATGTGGATATAATGGAGGCGGCTCTTCGGAATTATCCCGGAAGAGCCCTTATGAACTCTGTTTCCTACGAGTCAAAGAAATGCCGTCCCCTTTTTGAACTGGCGTCAAAATACGGAGCCGTCTGCATTTTGCTGCCCTTAAGCGACAGCGGGATCCCGGAAAGCCTTGACGAAAAAAAGGAAATAATACGAAAACTGGTGGAGATAGCCGGAGAATACGGACTGGGGAAAAGAGATCTGGTGGTGGACGGCCTGGTGGGCACCGTGGGAGCGAACAGAAATGCGGCTCTTGACACCCTTGAAACCATAAGGTTCTGCCATGAGGAGCTGGGACTCGCAACGGTATGCGGTCTTTCAAATATCTCCTTCGGCCTGCCGGAAAGGATCTTCGTAAATTCCGCCTTCCTCACCATGGCCATTAATTCCGGCCTCACCATGGCCATCGCCAACCCGAATCAGGAGAGGATAATCCTGTCGGCCCTTACCGGGGATCTCCTTATGGGGAAAAGGGAGGCCGACAATGCCTATATTGAATATATCAACAATAACGACTTTTCCGAGACCACAGTAAGTGAAAAAAAGAATGGCCCAAAAGGAGGAAAGGCCGGAGAAGAGAGGGGCGATGACCCGGTCTTTGAGGCCGTATTAAAGGGAAGACGTTCTGCGGCGGCGGATATAGTGAGAGAAGCCTTAAATTCAGGCAGGACCCCGGATGACATCTTAAATGATTCCCTTCTTCCCGCCATCAATAAGGTGGGGGATCTCTTTGACGAAAAGAAGTACTTCCTTCCCCAGCTGATAGCCGGAGGGGAGACCATGAAGAACTGTATCGATGTCCTTCAGCCTCTCTTAAAGGGAGGTAAGGCCGGGGACGGTCCCGGACCCGCCATAGTCATCGGCACGGTAAAGGGGGATATTCACGATATCGGAAAGAATCTGGTGGTGATGATGCTTAAAAACCATGGTTTTTCTGTGACGGACCTGGGAAAGGACGTGTCAAAGGAAGAATTCCTGGAGACGGCCCTTAGAGAAAATGCTGAGATAATCGCCATGTCCGCCCTTATGACTACCACCATGACGGAGATGAAGAGCGTTATAGATTACGCCAGGTCAAAGGGCTACAAGGGGAAATTCATGATAGGCGGAGCGGTGATCACCGATGACTACGCGAAGGAGATAGGGGCTGTTTACTCGTCGGATGCGGCAGATGCGGTCCGGACAGCAAAGGAGATAATCAATGAACGGAGCTGATGCTATAGCAAAATGCCTTGTTAAGGAGGGAGTGGATACCATATTCGGTTATTCCGGAGTGGCCATAGACCCCTTCTGGAACAGCGTTGGAAAAGAGAATATAAAGACCGTTCTGGTCAGGACCGAGCAAAATGCTGGACACGCCGCCAGCGGATATGCGAGGACCCTTGGAAAGGTCGGGGTCTGCGCTGTGACCAGCGGCCCGGGAGCCACCAATCTCCTTACAGGTATTGCCACGGCCTATGCGGATTCCATACCCCTGGTTTGCATTACCGGACAGGTCAATAAGGATCAGATCGGTTCAGACTGCTTTCAGGAAGCGGATGTAACAGGGGCCGCGGAGTCTTTTGTAAAATTCAGCTATCTGATCCGGGAGGTGAAGGACATACCGCGTATAATACATGAGGCCTTTTTTGTGGCTTCCACGGGAAGAAGGGGGCCGGTGCTTATTGATATTCCGATGGACATACAGCTTAAAAGGATCCCGGATTTCGATTACCCCGAGGAAGAGCCGAAGATGCGGACCTATAAGCCTACGGTAAAGGGTAACACAGTCCAGATAAAAAAGGTGGTAAAGGTGCTTGAAAATGCGAAAAAGCCCCTTATCATCGCTGGAGGAGGCGTATTCTTATCCGGAGCAAAGAAGGAGCTCCGCGCTTTCGTGGAAAGGCATTCCATCCCTGTGGTATCCACCATGATGGGCCTGGGAGTGCTTCCAAGCGACCACCCCATGTATTACGGAATGGTGGGAAATAACGGAAATGCCCATGCGAACCGGGCCATGCGGGAGTGCGATACCCTTCTCATGGTGGGGGCGAGAGTGGCGGACAGAGCCGTGGCGGCCCCGGATATGACCTTTGAAGGAAAGATACTTGTGCATATGGATGTGGATCCTGCGGAGATCGGCAAGAATGTGGGACCGACCATTCCCATAGTCGGAGATATAAAGCATATCTTCATGGATTTCCTGGAATCGGAGCTCACTACCTCGAAGCACGATACCTGGGTCAATATGCTGGATCTTTACAGGGATTCCATGAAGGAGGAGCGGCATTCCTCCAAAAGGTATGTAAATCCCCAGACCTTTGTGAGAAAACTCTCCCTTGCCATGGAGGATGAGTCGGTATATGTGGCGGATGTGGGACAGAATCAGCTCTTTTCCTGCAGGAATATCATTCTCCGTGACAGAGGCAAATTCTTCACCAGCGGAGGAATGGGCACCATGGGCTATTCCATCCCGGCGGCCATGGGAGCAAAGGCGGCGGAGAGGGACACTCAGGTGGTGGCAGTATGCGGAGACGGCTCCTTTCAGATGAGCATGATGGAGCTTGCCACCATAAAGCAGTTTGATCTCCCCTTAAAGATCGTGGTCATGAGAAACACCTATCTCGGCCTTGTGAGAGAGCACCAGCACCACGTCTACAGCGACGAGTACAATATGGTGTACCTTGGGGAGGATCCGGATCTCTCAATGATAGCGAAAGCCTATGATGTGGGATATTTCAGGGCCGACAATATGGAAGGCATCGATGACAAGATAGCTGCATTCCTGAAAGAAGACAGGACAGCCATATTTGAGATAAGGATAGACCCAGAAGAGAATGTAAAGGAATTATGATGCTATGAAGAAGATTTATTCCGTACAGGTTGAAAACAGATCCGGTGTTCTTTCAAAGGTAGCGGGGCTTTTCGCAAGGAGAAGCTTTAATATCGATTCCCTGGCGGTGGGAGAAACGGAAAACCCTGATATCTCCTGCATGACCATTGTGTCAAGCGGCGATGACAGGACCTTAGAGCAGATCGAAAAGCAGCTGAATAAGAAGCTGGATGTCATAAAGATCAAGACCTTTGAAGAGCAGGAGGCCATTAACCGGGAGCTTATGCTGATAAAGGTCAAATACAATAAGACCAACCGGAAGGAGATAATGGAGACCTGTCAGGCCATGAAGGCGGATATAGTGGACATGAGCAAGTATCACATCATGATCCAGATCTGCGATACGCCGGAGAGGACAGAGCATTTTGTGAAGCTCTTATCCGGGATCAGCATCGTGGAACTTGCGAGGACAGGCACCCTTGCATTGTCAAAATGCGAGATGTGATGGCTATTGCGATAAAAAAATAAATGTTGTATTATTAGCGCTATGCAGACAAAAGTATTTCAGTTGCTTGTTGACAACACCTCCGGTGTTCTGAGCCGGATAGCCGGTCTCTTTGCGAGACGGGGATATAATATCGAGAGCATTACCGCAGGAGTAACGGCGGATCCCAGGTTTACAAGGATCACCATAGTCACCGGCGGTGATGACGAGATCCTGGAACAGATCGAAAAACAGCTTGAAAAGCTGGTGGATGTCCGGGATATCAGGACCCTGGAGCCTGAGAATTCCGTATACAGAGAGCTTTGCATGATAAAGATCGAAGCGGATGCGAAGGCGCGTCAGGGCATCATAACCCTTGCAAACGTATTCAGAGCAAATGTGGTGGATGTGGCTCCCGATTCCCTCATCGCGGAGATCACCGGAAACCAGTCAAAGATAGATGCTTTTATCGATCTTTTATCGGATTTCAGGATACTTGAGATCGCCCGCACGGGCATAGCCGGACTCCAGAGAGGTACGGACGGGGTTATCTGGCTGGAAGAAAACGATATCTGATATAAGGCAGTGTCAGGTTTTCTTATAATAAAACCATACACTGCTTGTGCCATGGCTTCGCGAAGCGAATTATAATGCTGTGGCTCTTAAATGAAAGGAGAATAAAATGGCACTTAATGACACAAATCCAATCTTCTACGAATCAGACTGTAATCTTTCCATTCTTGACGGAAAGACCATTGCGATCATCGGCTACGGAAGCCAGGGTCATGCTCATGCGCTGAACTTAAAGGAATCCGGCTGCAACGTGATCATCGGTCTTTACGAGGGATCAAAGTCCTGGAAGAAGGCTGAAGATCAGGGACTCAAGGTTTATACCGCTGATGAGGCCGCAAGAAGGGCTGATATCATCATGATCCTTATCAATGATGAGAAGCAGGCTAAAATGTATAAGGAAAGCATCGAGCCCAATCTGGAAGCCGGAAATGTGCTTATGTTTGCCCATGGATTCAATATCAGATATAAACTCATCGTTCCTCCCGCAGATGTGGATGTGGTCATGATAGCTCCCAAGGGCCCCGGACATACTGTAAGGAGCGAGTATCAGGCAGGAAAGGGTGTTCCCTGTCTTATAGCTGTTGAGCAGGATTACAGCGGAAAAGCAAAGGATATAGGACTTGCATACGCCCTTGGTATCGGCGGAGCAAGGGCCGGAGTTCTCTGGACCACCTTTAAGACAGAGACCGAGACAGACCTCTTCGGTGAGCAGGCCGTTCTCTGCGGCGGTGTCTGCAAGCTTATGCAGACCGGTTTCGAGGTTCTTGTCGAGGCTGGCTACGATCCCAGAAATGCATACTTTGAGTGTATCCATGAGATGAAGCTCATCGTTGATCTTATCTATCAGTCAGGCTTCAAGGGAATGCGTTATTCCATTTCAAATACCGCTGAATACGGTGACTACACCACAGGACCCAAGATCATCACGGATGAGACCAAGCAGGCTATGAAGAAGGTTCTTGCGGATATCCAGGACGGAACCTTTGCAAAGGATTTCCTTCTCGATATGTCTGATGCCAGCGGAAGAGTACACTTCCAGGCCCTCAGGGATAAGGCTGCAGAGCATGTTTCAGAGAAGTACGGTGAAGAGATCCGTAAGCTTTACAGCTGGTCAGACGAGGACAAGCTCATCAACAACTGATGATATAAATTGTGATCTCCCGGGGAGTCCGTTTTACGGGCTCCCCATTGTTAAACCATGGATAATACAGAAGCAAAGAGCATTAATAACCGTAACAGCAGGATAATCCGCACCAGCATCATAGGTATTGCCGCAAATATCTTCCTTTCGGCCTTTAAGGCGGCGGTTGGCTTCATTTCCAGATCCGTAGCCATCGAAATGGATGCCTTAAATAACCTGTCAGATGCGGCCAGCTCCATAATCACCATTGTGGGAACCTATCTCGCAGGTAAGGAGCCTGACAAGGATCATCCCTTTGGACACGGAAGGGCAGAATACTTAAGCGCCCTTCTTATTTCCATGATCGTGCTTTATGCTGGCGCCACCGCACTTATTGAATCCGTAAAAAAGATCATAGATCCTGTCACTCCTGACTATTCTCCCGTGACTTTTGTTGTTGTGACCACAGCAGTCATTGTGAAGCTTTTACTGGGAAGTTATGTAAAAAAGGTGGGAGAGAGCGTAAACTCCAATTCCTTAAAGAATTCCGGGGCGGACGCCCTCATGGATGCTGTGATATCTTTTTCAACGCTGGTTGCGGCGCTGATCTATGTGTTCTTCCATATTTCTCTCGAAGCCTATCTCGGTGCTGTCATTGCCCTTATGATAATAAAGGCCGGTATTGATATGGTGAAGGAGACCCTGTCAAAGATCCTGGGAGAAAGCGTGGATCCCGAGCTTGCCCGGGATATAAAGTCCACCGTCATAAGCTTCCCCGAGGTTTCCGGCGCCTATGACCTGGTACTTCATAACTACGGTCCCGACATGTTTAACGGATCCCTTCATATAGAGGTTCCGGACACACTCTCTGCCCATGAGCTGGACAAACTGATACGCGATATCACCATGAAGGTCATGGAGGAGCATGAGGTGATCCTTACCGCCATCGGGGTATATTCACTTAATACCAGCAATCAGGATGCCATAAGGATGCGTGAGAATGTGAGCAGGATAGCCCTTTCAAAGAAGTATGTCCGTCAGATACATGGATTTTACTGTGATGATGAGAGGAAGAACATCCGTTTTGATGTGGTCATAAGTTTCGAGGCTCCCGACTACCACAAGGTCTATGATGAGGTCTGCGAGGCGGTCCATGAAGCCTATCCGGAGTATTCTGTTTCCGCTGCCATCGACAGGGATTTCAGCGAAAGATAGTACTTTTCTGTGTATTTTTTATCCAAATCCGTGTGTTATTAAATTCTGTTAAATTTTTCTTTAAACTATTCCCATTCAATAACAATAGTGATAAAATAGCAAAACAGTTGACATAAACATTTGCTGAATCAGAAAATGTCGGAGTGATCGAAAGATGAAGAAACCGTTATTCAAAGAAACAGTTGTAATACTGTCTTTTATGCTTATAGCATCCTCATTAAACGGATGCGGTGTCAATGCTTCTGCGGCTGAAGAAGCAACAGAGGAAGAAGACCACAGGATAGAGGTTACTGTTGCAAACCCTGAGATAAGGGATGTGGCGATCAAATCAAATTTTTCGGCAAAGGTGGAAGCTGACAGTACTGTGACCATTATGCCCAAGGTTGCGGGAGAGGTTACGGAAAAGTATTTTGAGGTGGGAGATCATGTAAATGAAGGAGATCTTCTCTTCAGGATAGATGATGAGTCGGCAAAGCTGCAGCTCGATAACGCAAAGGCTACCCTTGACAGCGCCAGTGCGGGATATACAGCGCAGCAGGCTACAAATGCCAGCACAAAGGCCCAGGCTAACGAGACCATTGCGAAGATATCCAGCAATGAAGCACAGCTGGATCTGGCTGTGGATAATGCCTATGCCCAGAAGAGATCAGCCGGTAATACCTTCGAAACCCAGTCGGAAAGCGAAGAGTATTATGAGAATGAATATTACGAGGCCATTGATGACCTTGATGATATGAAAAAAGATAAGAAGAAATTAAAGAGGCAGAGGGATTCTCTTGAAAGCACGATCTCTACCTACAGGAGTAAAGAGAGCTCAGAGGGAGCGGAAAAGGCCATGGAATGGTTAAAATCCCAGGGCTTCGATACCCTGACGGAGCTTAAGACTGCCTATTCATCAGCTTCCTCAGCCTATGAGAGCGCAAAGACCGCAATAAACGGCCTGGAGAATTCCATAGAGAGCTATGACCTTCAGAAACGTACCA
>CADBTX010000268.1 GCA_902797705.1 uncultured Lachnospiraceae bacterium
CGATCAGCATCTCGTCACTGATGCCTTTGCCGTCATCCTGAACGGAAATCTTCAGAAGATCCGGGCTTCCGTCTTTGCCAGCCTGTTTCAGCGCCGCCATGTAGATATGGCCGTGCTCCATCTCGTCCATGCCGTGGATTATGGCATTCTCAACAATGGGCTGAAGGATGAGCTTAGGGATCACCGCCTCCTTCACCTCATCGGGAATGTCGATGGTTATGTCGAACTTGTCATCAAAGCGGATCCGCTGAATATCGCAGTAGTTCTCCACCAGTTTGATTTCCTGAGAAAGGGTGCAGAACTGCTTCTGGGAGATGCTGGTCCTAAGGATCCCGGCAAGAGAGGCGGACATGGTGGCCACCTCCTGCACTCCGTTGGCTTTGGCAACCCACTTTATGGTGTCCAAAGTGTTATAGAGGAAATGAGGATTCAGCTGGGCCTGCATCATCTCGATCCTGGTCTCGTTGACTTTACGCTCAGCCCGCACCCGCTCTTCCATGGTATCCTTGAGCTGCGCCGTCATCTTGTTAAAGCCCACAGCCAGCTGCTCGAATTCGTCTTCCCTCTCTATCTCAATCTTGGCGTCAAAGTCGCCCTTCCTGAACCTCTTCATTCCAAGGGCCAGGGTTCCGATAGGCTTTGACACGTAGTTACTCATTCTGTTTGCCACAATAAGGCACACCACCACGCTTATGACCGCCAGAAGCAGAATGATCTGGTAGCCGGCCCTCACTGCGGATTCGTCCAGCGCCGGGGGAGTGACATAGATGCCAAGAAGCCCTGTATCTCCAAGCTCTCTTAAGTATATATTCTTTTCAAATCCTTCCGTATAGGGCTTTCCTCTAAGGAGATTGCCGCGGATAGCCGACAGGTCTTTTCCGTCCTCGGCAGTCCCCACAAGACAGAAAGGCTGCAGAAAGCTTCCGGTGAGCATAAAACCGTCCCGGGCATTTATGGATCCCGAGATCAGATCCCGAAGTATCTGCTGATCAATCCTGATAATGGCAACTCCGGGCTCCTCCTTGTCCACCATCAGCCTTGCGATGATAAGAGCGCCGCCGTCTTCAGCCGCCACCTCACTCATATCCCGGGAAAAGACTGTGTGGCCCTTGCCCTTGGCAGCTTCATAAAGCACGCCGTAGTAATCGGGAAGCGGCTCCGGCTTACTTCCGCTGGCTGTGGAATACATGCAGCGGTTCCCCATGTAAAGGTCCACCTGGGCAAAGGATCGCACCTGCCTTGTGGCCTCGTAAAGATCCGCATATATTGCGATGGAATTCTTTCTTCCTTTATAAAAAGAGTCGAGAAGAACCTCACTGTCTGCAATGGCTTCCAGGGTTTCCTCGGATTTTTGCAGAATATCGTTTATCTTGCCTACAGCCACCGCTTCCTGCTCCGCATCGCGCCTCTCGTAGTCGGCCTTTATCCTGGCCTGGAAGCCCTGAACCGTCAGGATGCCTCCGAATATGACAAGACAGAGGGTAACTGCAAGGAACACCACGAAGATCTGCCGTTTGAAGGATTGTCTCACAAAGCCCATGCTCACTCTCCTTCCTGCCCGGCAAGGTCATTCCAGAGGGAAAAGACTTCCTCCTCTTCCCTGGCGGATTTCTCCACGTCAAACTTTATGAAGTTCTCTGTGTTGCCGCGATTGCTGCCCACATCCACTCTTACGGATCTTCTGTAGAAGTTCTCAAGAGCATATCTCTGTGTATCGTAGCTCACCACAAAGTCTATGAATCTGCCGGCATTATAGCTGTGGGGTGCATTCTTTACCATGGCGCATCCGTCAGGAACCGCGCTGGTCCCATCCTCGGGATAGAGCATGGAAATGTCCTCATACTCGCCGACCGCCTTCCTTGCAGTCTCCTCCAGGGTTATTCCTATAAGGAAGCTGCCGTCCGACACCTCGGGAATTATCTGCCCCGAAGAAGGAAGGATCCTGCCGTCAAGCTGCTGATAAAACCTTGGCACAAGGCTCTTAGGCTCTTCCTTAAACAGCTGCTCCATGGTGGACAATATGGTATAACTGGTTCCGGAATTATCAGGGTCCGAAAAGGCAATCTGCCCCTTCCACTTGCTGTCAAAAAGTTCATTCCAGCTTGTAGGCACCTCCGAGTAGGACACCAGTTTCTTGTTGTATACAAATACAATGGGAAGCTCGGTAAAGGGCGTCCAATAGCCCTCATCATCCACGTAATCGGGATCAAGGTACTCAACCTCCTGAGGTTTATAGGGCTGGAAAAGATCCTTCTGCGCCTCGTAGCTCTCGATTCCGCCGCCGAACATTATGTCACAGCGTCCCTCCTTCGATGCCTCTTTTACCTCGGAAAACATCTGGGTTGTGCCACCGGTGTGAAGCTCCACCCAGATCCCGGTACGCTCCTCAAACTCCCTGATTATGGGAAAGTACACCTCCTCCTTGTGGGAGGTGTAGACGATCAGCTGCTTCTCATCCGGCACTGCGTACTTCTGCGACAGGGCCTCGACCTCCTGCTGCCGCTCCGCTCCCGCGCACGCAGATAAAAGAAGCATTGCTGCTCCTGTCAAAAGCGCCGTTGTTATGGTCCGAAGACGCCCGCTTTTTCCGGTTTTCTTTGCTGTATCATTTATATATCTTCTCATTATCGCCCCTTAAGTATATCCATTATTCTACTACATCCTTGCGGCAATTTGCACGGGATTGTGTGCTGGGGGGATTCCCACAGCAAAGCGTATCGCGGAAGGAAACGCGCAATGAACGGTAACCTGCCTTGATTTCATGATAGTCTTGTGATAATATACTTAGTGCATGTTTCCGTAGCTCAGCAGGATAGAGCGTTCGCCTCCTAAGCGAAAGGTCGTGGGTTCGAATCCCGTCGGGAACATTCGCGAAGGCTACAAGCCATGCAAAAAA
>CADBTX010000269.1 GCA_902797705.1 uncultured Lachnospiraceae bacterium
ATCCCTATATAGTCCGGGTTCAGGGCCTCGTTTATCTCTTTCAGAAGCGCCTCTCTGCATTCATTCAATAAATCGCTCCTTATGACCAGGGTCACCGAGTCGATCCCGGTAAGGCACTGTTCAAAGGTCAGATCCCGGCGGTTCAGGATATCAAGTATCATGGCGCTGAAGCCGGAGCCGTCGCTGGCCATGACCTTCTCTATCTGAAGCACGGCCATTCCCTTTTTTCCCGCAACTCCCACAACCGGATATTTCTTTTCACCCTCCGGAAGCTGCCTTACTATGGTGGTGCCCCGGTCTTCAGGGTCATCGGTATTTCTGATATTTATGGAGATCCCGCTTTCGGAGGCAGGAAGCACCGCATCCGTGTGGAGCACGCTGGCTCCCATGTACGAAAGAGTCCTTAACTCTCTGAAGCTTAAGAATTCCACACTTCTGGGATCCTTTACAATGGAGGGATCCGCCGCAAGAAGTCCCGAAACATCTGTCCAGTTCTCATAGAGATCGGCATTCACCGCACAGGCCGCAAGGCTTCCCGTCACATCGGATCCGCCCCTCGGAAGAGTGTGTATCCGCCCGCTGCCGTCCGCTCCGTAGAACCCGGCGATCACCGCATTCTTAAGAGGTCTGAGGGCCGCCCTCATGGCGCGTCTCGTCATCTGGTCATCAGGCACCCCTTCCTCATCAAAGCATACGCACCACTCCGGATCCACGAAGGTGAATCCTAAGTATTCCGCAAGTATCCTGGAATTAAAGTACTCTCCCCGGCTCGCGATATAATCCCGGTTCGGGTTATTAATTATCTTCTCTCTAAGGATATCGAATTCCTGATTTAAGGGAAAATCAATGTTCAGTTCAATGATGATATCCCTGAACCTACCCTTTATCTCCTCAAGAAGGGGATCAAAATTATCTCCGCGGGTTGCCCTCTCATATACATTGAGAAGCATGTCCGTGACCTTCATATCCCCGGGAAAACGCTTGCCCGGAGCGGAAGCCACGATTATCCTTCTGTCCGGATCAGCGTCTATTATATTTTTTACTTTGATGAAGTGGCTCCCGTCCGCCAGGGAGGAGCCACCGAATTTTGCTACTATCGTTTTCATATGCCCATCCGGGTCCTGTTCTTCTTAAAGCTCTGAGATATAATTAAAGCTCCGATATGTGCTCCTGATCCACCAGACGGAAGCCGGCGAGATCAAGTGTCGACTCAGCCCTCTCAATATGGGCCACCTTCATGATAAGGTAGGCCTTGTCCACTTCCTTTCCGCCGAGGAAAGCATACATGTACTCCAGATTCACCTGGGCTGCGGAAAGGGTCTTCAAAACCTTATTGAGTCCGCCGGGAGTATCCGGTATCTCCACCGCCAGTACGTCAGAGAGCCTGTTTACAAAACCTGCGTCCTTTAATACCGTAGTAGTCTCATATACATCATCCACTATAAGCCTCGCGATGCCGAAGTCTTCGGCCTCCGCAAGGGAGATGGCTCTCATATCGATATTGTTCTTTGCCAGCACATCGGTCATCTCTTCCAGTGTACCGGGTTTGTTTTCCATAAAAACCGAGATCTGCTTAATTGCCATAGAGCCCTCCTTTTCTTATATCTTCCTGTTATCTATCACACGGACAGCCTTGCCCTCCGAGCGCTGGATGGACTTCGGTGCCACCAGGGTAACCTTTGCCTTGATACCCAGCATGGACTGCAGTCCGGCCACAAGCTTCGACTGTCTCGCCTCTATCTCACCCAGATTGTCTGTAAACATTTCCGGCGTCATCTCCACATGGACATCCAGTGTATCAGTATTATTGACCCTGCCCACTATTATCTGATAATTAGCCGAATAACCGTTATTTAAGAGAACAGTCTCTATCTGTGACGGGAATACGTTTACGCCGCGGATGATGAGCATATCGTCCGTACGTCCTTTGGGCTTCGCCATCCTGATAAGGGTACGTCCGCAGGAGCACTTCCTGCGAGACAGCTTGCAGATATCCCTTGTGCGGTAACGAAGGAGAGGAAAGGCCTCCTTATCGAGAGAAGTAAATACCAGTTCTCCCTCCGTATCATCCGGCAGCACCTCACCGGTGTCGGGGTCTATGATCTCAGGTATAAAATGATCTTCATTTACATGCATCCCCTTTTGCTCAGAGCATTCGAAGGAAACGCCTGGTCCGGAAAGCTCCGTAAGCCCGTAGATATCATAGGCCTTTATTCCCATGGTCTTTTCTATGTCGCTGCGCATTTCCTCACTCCAGGCCTCCGCTCCGAAGATGCCGGCCTTAAGAGGTATCTCATCCGGTCCAAGGCCCATCTCCTTCATGCGCTCACCGAGGAAAGCCGCGTAGCTGGGGGTGCAGCAGATTATGCTGGCCTCCAGATCTTTTATGAACATTATCTGTCTGTCGGTATTTCCGGAAGATATAGGAACCGTGAGACAGCCTACCTTATGGCTTCCGTCGTTGAGTCCCGCTCCTCCCGTAAAGAGTCCGAAGCCGTAAGCCACCTGAACAACGCTTTTCTTTGTGGCTCCCGCTGCCACTAAAGCCCTGGAGGTACAGTCTGACCAAAGATCCAGATCCTCCTTTGTATAGAAGGCCACCACCCTTTTTCCGGTGGTGCCTGAAGTGGAATGGATCCTGACACACTTCTCAAGGGGAGCCCCCAGAAGTCCGTAGGGATAGCACTCCCTCAGATCCGCTTTTGAAAGAAAAGGGAGCTTGTGAAGATCATCCCTGGATCTGATATCCTCCGGGGTGATCCCTTTTTTCTCCATCTTCTTTCTGTAATAGGGCACGTTATCCCAGACATGCTTTACCTGCTTCACAAGCTTCTCATCCTGAAGCTTCTTCATGTCCTTAAGGGACATGCACTCGATCTTTTTCTGAAAATACCTCTCCATTTTCCGATGTTATTCCTTTCTTCCCAGTTGAAATGCTTTCTTATTGATCTCCAGGAGTTTCTCCGGAACATTGGCTTCCAGAGCCTTTATCCAGGCCTCCTCAGGAAAATCAAAATAATGTGAAAGTCTTCCCAAGAGAACTACGTTCACGGCCTTGATGCTGCCTGCCTCCCCAGCAAGCTTAAGACAATCAAGGGCGTCTACCTTCGCGCCTTTCCCCTTCATTTTTTCAACCAGATCCTCAGGATACTCTGCGGCACCCAGCACTACAGGCATGGGATCTATCTGCTGCGTATTGGTGACTATCTGTCCCCCGCTCTTTAAGCATTTTAGCCATCTGGCGGCCTCCATCAGTTCGAAGGACACGATGACATCAGCCTCACCCTCATCTATTATGGGCGAATAGACCTTGTCCCCGTATCTAACGTAAGTCACCACGCTTCCGCCTCTTTGGGACATGCCGTGAACCTCAGAAACCTTCACGTCATAGCCCTCATTTAACAAAAGATAACCAATGGTCTTGCTGGCAAGGAGTGAACCCTGACCTCCGACCCCTACGATCATAATATTCTTTGTCTCCATACCGTCACTCTCCTTCGGAGGAAAAGGCGTGCACAGCGCACATCTCTTCACAGACTCCGCATCCTACGCATAAAGTATTGTCCACATGTGCTTTTCCGTCCCTCATGGAAATGGAGGGGCAGCCTATCTTCATACAGGACTTGCAGCCCACGCATTTATCCCTGTCCACCTTGAGAGGCGGGTTCTTCTTTACATACTTTAAGAGCACGCAGGGTCTTCTGGAAATAATGACAGAAGGCTCCGATGCAGCAAGTTCCTCCTTTATGACCCTGTCACATTCCTTGAGGTCATAGGGATCCACCACACTGATACGGTTAAAGCCCATGGCTTTGCAGAGAGCTTCAAGGTCTATCTTTCCTGCGGGATCTCCCTTTATATTGAAGCCTGTAAGGGGATTCTGCTGATGTCCGGTCATACCGGTAATGGAATTATCCAGGATTATCGAAACGGAATTGCTCTGGTTGTATGCGATATTGGCAAGGCCCGTCATTCCCGAATGCATGAAGGTGGAATCTCCTATGACAGCCACCGTCTTATGCTCTGTTTCCTCACCGCCCATCTTGTTAAAGCCGTGGATCGCGGAAAGGGAAGCTCCCATACAGAGCGTGGTATCAACTGCGTTGAGAGGTGCCCCCGAGCCTAAGGTGTAGCAGCCTATGTCGCCCAGCACCGTGCAGTTATTCTTTTTAAGTGTATAGAAAAGTCCTCTGTGGGGACAGCCGGAACACATTGCCGGCGGACGCACAGGCATTTCCTCATCAAGGGATACGCCCTTATGCAGAACCTCTCCCAGCGCCTTTGCCACAATATTTCTGGAGAATTCACCGGTTATGGGAAGTATGTCCTTGCCTGAAACCTTAAGTCCCAGAGCCTTGCAGTGATCCTCAATGACGGGATCCAGCTCCTCCACCACCACTACCCTCTTTACTTTTTCCGCAAATTCCTTTAGCAGCCTGTCGGGAAGGGGATTCACCAGTCCGATCTTAAGAACGGAGACCCTATCCCCGAAAACTTCCTTTACGTACTGGTAGCTTGTGGAATCAGTTATGATCCCAAGGTCACTGCCATTTATCTCCATACGGTTAACGTTTCCTTCACAGCCGTATTCCATAAGCCTTCTCATCCGCTCTTCCACTACGGGATGCTTCCTTATGGCATTAGCCGGAGACATTACATATTTCTGTATATTCTTTTCATATTCCTTTTTCGGAGGGAGCACCCTTTCTCCCGGCTCCACCACCGACTGGGAATGAGCCACCCTGGTACACATCTTCAGCAGTACAGGGGTATCAAATTCTTCGGATATCTCGTATGCAAGCTTTGCGACTTCATAAGCTTCCTTTGAATCGGAAGGCTCCAGCATGGGTACCTTTGACGCAATGGCATGGTGCCTGGAATCCTGCTCATTCTGCGAAGAATGCATGCCGGCATCATCCGCTACCACGATCACCATTCCGGCATTGACTCCCGTATAGGACATGGTATACAGGGGGTCCGCCGCCACGTTAAGTCCCACGTGCTTCATTGCGCAGAATGACCGCCGTCCCGCAAGGGAGGCTCCGAATGCCGCTTCCATTGCCACCTTCTCGTTAGGCGCC
Source organism: uncultured Lachnospiraceae bacterium (assembly GCA_902797705.1). GTDB lineage: Bacteria > Bacillota > Clostridia > Lachnospirales > Lachnospiraceae > NK4A144. The sequence goes on from CADBTX010000269.1 coordinate 5,082, forward strand.
CATTCCGAATAAACATCATCATATTTTGAAAGTTCCTCCGTGACCTCCGTACTGGGAGTCCCGGGATAACTGGAGGCGAAACAGACCCCTGCTTCATAGAGGCCTCTCGCCACCGCTTTATTACCTAGCATTAACTGCTTCATGTCTTGTCTGCGCTGCTCCTTTCACCCGGCATTTATTAAAATCCTGCCTTTTTTCCAAACCTCATTATATTTTCTGCACTCCCCACCGTCAAGAAAGTCCATTGGACGCCCTTACAGAGGGCAGCATTTCAACGAACAGATCCTCACTCAAAGGGGAACACTATCCCAAACTGCTTTCTTATCTCATCCATCTGCTTCATTATGGTGAGAGTCTCACTATGGGGCATCTCCTCACATTCGATCCGACCTTCTTCAAGAGCCTTCTTGCATGAAAGAACCTCATACTCGTAACCCGTGATCTGTTCCGGAACCTCGATATCCTTCCTTATGCGGTAGCTAGTCCTGTCCGGCTCATACACCGTGATACGCTGGGGATTATTGATATTCTGCACAGTGATAAAGCCTTCTGTTCCGGCAATGAGTCCCCGGCGGTCCGTAAGGGCGTACATGGTGGTGAACATACTGGCCATGGTGCCGTCACTGTATTCAAGCATCACCGTATCCTGGCCGTCCACTCCGGTTTCCGTAGGCACCATTGAGGCCTCGATCCTCTTGATGTCATTTCCAAGGATCATGCTGGAAAAGTTCAGGGTATATACGGTGAGATCCAAAAGACATCCACCTGCCAGTTCCGGCCTGACCATGCGCTCATTCATGTCTATCCTGTAGCCGAGATTGGAGGCCACGGTGACGATCTTTCCTATCTCACCCCCATCCAGAAGCTCATCTATGATCCTTCTGGATGGCATATATCTGGTCCAGATGGCCTCTGTTAAGAGCAGCTTCTTTTCCTCTGCCAGCTTTATCATCTCTTCCGCCTGAGCCGTATTTGCCGCAAAGGACTTTTCGCAGAGCACATTTCTCCCCGCATTAAGGGCCTCCAGCGTCCATTTATGATGGTGGGAATGGGGAACCGCTATATAAACAAGATCCACCTTATCGTCATCCAGCATATCATTATAGGATCCGTAGGCCTTCTCAAAGCCCCATTTCTTCGCAAAGGCCTCTGCCTTTTCCTTATCCCTTGAAGCAACGGCGTAAGCATCAACGTCCTTTAATCCCGCAATTGTCTTCGCCATCTCTCCCGCGATGCCTCCGGCACCCAGTATTCCCAGTCTCATATATTACCTCCTTAACCCGAAAAAACTAAAACTGATCCGGGGAAATATCCTCCCCTTCATTTACCTTAAGCAGAAGATCCATATACATATCAGCGGATACCAGGGCATTGGTGAGTACAATGTTCATCTCATCATAGAGCTGATCCTTCCCGAGCCCCGCAGGCAGAGGCACCGTAAGCCTGTAAAGCATAAACTCACCCTCCTCATCGATGCAGAAACCTCCGCAGGGTATCCTGAAATTGATAAAGGACATGATCTTAAATAATTCCGGCAGCCTTTCCTTATCCACGCTGTCCCCGATGGTGATCACCGCCGAAAATAACTGCACCGTGTCCTCTTCGGACAGCGGCGGCATAAAGAAGAATTCTCCCAGCGCCCCTTCCTCATTGTCCTGTCCGATCTCGTCAAATACCACCCTCAAGACCTCAGGGCTGTTCTCGTTTTCTGCTTCCTCAAGTTCTGCCACAAGGAGTTCCTCCTGCAGGGAATCCCTTAATCTTTCCAAAAGCTCGTGTCTTTCAGCCAGTACCTTCTCTATATCCATAATAGCCTCCATTCTTTGTATTCCTTCAGACTCATGCCTTCAGTTGTTTTTCCTTCTCCTTCATCGGCCGGCGTTCCGTTATTCTCCGACTTACCTGCCATTCATCTTTCTTGCAAGAGAATCCGCTCCGGGGATCTTCTTTTCCTCGTTATAGGGGAGTCCGAAGCTCTTTATAAGCTGAATATAGGCATTCCTCTCATTTTCATCCGTTGTTCTCTCGCTCTCGTCACCGTACAGTTTTTTACAGATAAAGTCTGCATACTTTTTGCCTATGTGGTCACAGGCAGACTCCACATCCGCGAATCCGGCCGAAGCCGCCAGAGTTCTTCTCATCCGCCTCCTGAACTCCTTCATGTTGTATATCTTTTCGCCTCTTGACTCCATAAGCTCCTCGGCCTGTTGTATAAATCCGTCAAACTCGAAGTAAGCGTCAAACATCCTCTTTCTTATCTTCTTCATATCGATGCCGAATACGCTCACCACTCCCGAAGCAAGAGTGAGTCCCATTCCGGTCAGGGCAATGGCCGGTCCGAATATGGGGATAAAGAGACCTGCGAGGCTCATTCCGGAAGCCACTGCATTAAAGCCTCCCATTCCCGCCTTTTTGTGGCTCATGCTCTTTGATATCTGAAGCATGTTCTTTTCAAGCTTGTCCTGCTTTGCGTCTTCTGCGCCTTCTGCACCTTTATTCTCCCGCTTCTTCTTAAGATAGGCAGATGCCTTGGAAGCATTGCGGCTGTCCAAAATACCCGTCACGGTATTATAGGCCTCAAGTCCCGTACTGACAGAGGATGTCACCGTACCCGCGATCTTAAGGGCAGGAGATACGGATATCGCACCGTTCAGCACAGTATCCGACGCCGCAATATACTGCTGGGTGGCCTCCACTCCCTTCCACACAGTGGTGGTAGCGCTGGCAGCGGAATTCAGAACCTTTACAATATTCGCACCTATATCTCCGGCGTGCATTCCGGAAGAATTCTTTGAAAGGTTATAGATACTGAGCACCGTGGTCATAAGGCTGCCTACAGCGCTTAAGCCGCCTGCGGTGATATTTCCTCCAAAGAAGTTGGTGTTGGCGATCACGCTGTCCTTAAGCTTCCACTCTCCGGCGTCCAAAGAGGGGATTACCATTTCTACGCCCTTCTCTACATAGCCTGCACCGTCCACAACCTTAGTCACGATGGTGCCGGCATTCTCTGCGGTCTTTCCTCCGTATTTTGTAAGGTATTTGGTGTTTTCCCCGATAGCTCCCGTAGGGTTGCTCTTCAGGGTGTAAACTTTACCTCCGGCTTTTTCGCCCTTTTCATTTACGTTTTCGTATTTTGATGCTTCTCCCAGAGCCGTGTCTGCTGCGATAAGTTCCTTAAGATCCTCAGCCGCTTTCTGTCTTAAGTTTTCCAGTTCCTGATCAGGCTTTGCATCCTTCTTTCCATTCTTTTTCAGGAATTCGGCAGCCTTATCCCTGTAGGCTTTTGTACTTTTATACACCTCCCCCAGCATGTAGGTACGGTATGCCACCTTATCCTTTTTCAGCTCCTCAAGATCTGTTTTGACCTTCTTGAAGATCGGCTCCGAACAGTCTTTGATAAGGCTCTTGTATTCCCTGTTTATCTGGTTCGCCTCGGCCAGTTTATGCATGGCCACATACTGTCCGCTTAAATGGGAGAGTATCTTGAAGCCGTTAGCGATCATCTGCTTCTTGAATTTTTTAATATCCGGGACATATTCCGACTGGGAACTGTAAACATCATAGATCTCCGGATTCTTTCTCTTCCTCGTCTCAATAAGATAATAGATGAAAAGCCGTTCTCTCTTGGTCTTTCTAAGAAGGGCCGATACGGCCTCCCCATGATGATTCCTTGTTCCGACGATCCAGCCGGCCGCTCCCTTATTATTGTAATTCCTTAAGAACCAGTGATCGATCTCATCAATGGCCCTAAGCTGTTCCACGCTAAGGCCCTTGTCCGTATCCTTTCTGTCCAGCTCCTTCTCGGCTTCACTCCTGCTGTCCATTGAAACCACATGCTGGCGGGCAAGCTTTATTATAGGATCGTCAAGTCCTGTGCGGATCCCTTCGAACCTTGTGATAGCTGCATTCTGCACCTTGTAATAGGTTGCAACGCTTATGATCTCGTCTATTTCCTTCGGACGATTCTTAAGGGAATGTGTTGCCTTGTAGATCTCTATATAACGCTCATAGGAAGCGAACAGCATGGCCTTATCCCTGACGTTGATCCGGTCACATCCCTCCCGGGCTGCCAGATGCACCTTCCACTTCTCATAGTTTTTATAGAGTTCCTTAAGCTTCTCAGCGGAATTCTTCACCTCTTTGTCGGTCACTTCATCCGGAAGACTGTTCTCGGTCACGTTTCCAAAGCCCTTTCCTCCGGTCTGATAATCTAACTTGTCATAGAACTCTCTGACAAGCTCCCGTATGCTGTCGCAGCCCGCCCTTCGCTTCTGGCCCTTGTCCGTATACTGATGGCCTCTATGCAGGTCATAATATGCATTGGTCGATTCCGAAAGGGAAGTGATGGCGCCCATGAGTTCATCGGAGTGAAGGAGGCTTATGTCATCGGCCTTTTTCGCAAGATTCATGACCTTCACCAATGCGGCACGCATCCTGTTATAGTTCACCGACTCTTTCTTATCAGACTTATATTCCGTATTAAGATCATTAAGGACATTGTCCAGGACTCCACGGTTTTTGAAGATCTCCCTGAAAATCGTCTTTGCGGAAATGTCGTACTGCTCTCCGACCTGTCTTTCCGCCTCCTTTTTCTCTGCCTCTATACGCTTTAATTCCTCTTCCTTATCATAGATTTTGGCTTCATCCAGGGCTTCTTTGATGGTCTTTTTCTCCACCGACAGATTCTTCACCGGTATGTAAGTCATAGTGCCTACGTCCTCGATGCCCTCTGCGTCACCCTCATTCTCTTTTGTTACAGTAACACCCTTTGTATGGGTAACGGATGCACAGAATTCATAATAGGTCTCATTGTTGTTCTTTAACTCTGTGCCGTCATCGCCGCCTTCCAGATTCGGATACTCCTTCTTAAGTTCCTCCACGCTCTTCATTTTAGAAAGCCAGCAGACCTCCGTCGCTCTTCCACGCTTTATGAAGTCATCCAGCTTGACGGTCTTAGACTTCCCGGCGAAATCGTATGGATCACAGATCGTGAGTTCATCACCCTTGATACCGGTAATGGCCACATAGTGGGGGTTTGCATCCTTTGCCACCAGGGCTCCCGCCACGCTTCCGCTTCTTATGATCTCTGCGATCTTGTCGGCAAACATGACTCTGTAATTATGAAGTTTAATATTCTCTCTTTTCAGCTCCTCAGGAGTATACTGTTTATCCTTATCCAGATTCGTGACGTTCATCATGAATCTGTTCATTACCACATCATTGATGCCCTCTTCAGCGAGCTTATCAATGATAAAGTCACTCATCTCAAAGATGCCCCCGAAGCCCGTCCTTTCCTTGCCGGCAAAGCGATCGATCTCCCTCACCATGTCGTTATACAACTCCCGGGTTACCCCGGGCTTATTATTGGGATCATACTTCTTGATCTCAGGCTTGAAACTTCTCATGTCATTCTGGTTATACCGCCTTAAGACACCCTGATATCCCTTTCTTCTGGATATGAAGTGATTCAGCATTGCAGTTCCAACGCAGCAGAAGCAGTTATTGGGGCCCTGCTTTTCGAAGACCTGATCCAGCCCCTTGATCTCCGCTTCATGCACCGTAAACTGCAGTTCCTTGGCAGGGGCCTTCTGTACCTTCTGCTCTGCGGGCTG
>CADBTX010000270.1 GCA_902797705.1 uncultured Lachnospiraceae bacterium
AAGAGGGATCAGGCAAAGGCTCTTTCGGATGAAGCGGTATTGCAGGGGAAAGAGGTCTTCTTTCATCTCGCGGTGGATACGGGTATGTCAAGGATCGGCGTCAGCGCTGATGATTCCTCTCTTCAGGATGTCCGCTATATGATGACACTTCCAAACGTGGTGAGTGAAGGGATATTCACACATTTTGCCAGAGCGGATGAGCCTGTGGCAAAGACCACGGAGCGGCAGATCGGTATTTTCAGGGACTATATCTTCTTATGCGAGGACGAGGGAGTGCATTTCAGGTACAAGCATTGCTCAAATTCCGCAGGTATGATATTGTACCCCGAAGCGAATATGGATCTGGTGCGGGCCGGGATCACCATGTACGGCATGTGGCCAAGCGACGATGTGCCGCTACGCCGTTCGGAGATCAAAAGCGCACTTGAACTGAAAAGCCATATCGTATATATTAAGAATGTTGCGCCCGGAACCGAGATCAGTTACGGGGGAACCTATGTGGCGGTAAATCCCCGGAGGATAGCCACTGTTCCGGTGGGCTACGCAGACGGCTTCCCAAGGAGCTTATCAAATAAGGGCTATGTCCTTATCAGGGGAAAATACGCGCCCATACTGGGACGTATCTGCATGGACCAGTTCATGGTGGATGTGACGGATATCCCCGAAGCCGAAGAAGGAGATGCGGTGGTTCTTCTGGGACATGACGGGGAGAACTTTATCAGCGCTGAAGAACTTGGACGCTTAAGCGGCAGGTTCAATTATGAATTCACCTGTGATCTCGGAAAGCGGATACCGCGTATCTTCCTGAAAAAGGGTGAGGTTATTTCGGAAAGATATCCATTTTAGTATATGAATTTCTTTAAGAACCTTATTAAAAAAGACAATGTCAATGAAGACGAGATAATCTCAATGGTGGCCGAGGGTCAGAACCAGGGGGTACTGGACTCATCCGAAGCCCTGATGATCAATAACATCTTTGAATTCGGAGACAAGGAAGCCCATGATATAATGACCCACAGGGAAAATATCATCAGCATCGACTGCAATGAGACCCTGGAAGATGTGGCGGACTTCATGCTGGACGGCAAAAATTCCCGCTGCCCCGTCTATGAGGACAACATAGACAATATCATCGGCATAATCCACTTCAAGGATGTGATGAAGGCTAATGTAAGGACGGAGAACCGGAGCAAGACCTTAAAGGAACTTGAAAGCATAATCAAGGAGGCCCATTTTATCCCGGAGACCAGGAAGATAGACGTACTCTTTAAGTCCATGCAGCAGAAGAAGATCCACATGGTCATCGTGGTGGATGAGTACGGTCAGACCGCAGGGATCGTGTGTATGGAGGACATCCTTGAGGAGATAGTGGGCAACATCCTGGATGAATTTGACGAAGATGAGGTGATGATCAGGAAGCAGGGGGATGACACCTTTATCTGTGACGGTCTCACGCCCCTGGAGGAAGTAGGGGAGAGGCTATCCATAGAGTTCCCGGATGAGGGTTATGAGACATTGAACGGTTTCATGACGGACAGGCTCAAACACATCCCCAAAAGCGGAGAGGATTTTGAGACGGAATATGAGGGGTGGCGCTTCAGGATCGCCCATGTTAAGGGAAGGATCGTTAAGACGGTAAGGATCACCAAGATCCCGGATGAGGAATAAAGAGGAGAAAAGGCAATCAAGAAAAGGAGTAGCATGAAATGAGCGGACATTCAAAATTTGCAAATATCAAGCATAAAAAGGAAAAGAACGATGCGGCGAAGGGAAAGATCTTCACTATCATCGGACGTGAGATAGCCGTTGCCGTAAAGGAGGGGGGACCGGATCCCGCCAATAACTTTAAGCTTGCCCAGGTCATTGCCAAGGCAAAGGCCAGCAACATGCCTAACGACACCATTGAGAGAGGCATAAAGAAGGCTTCCGGAGAGGGATCCAACGTAAATTATGAATACTGTACTTACGAGGGATACGGCCCGGGCGGATCTGCCATCATCGTGGACTGCCTTACGGATAATAAGAACCGTACCGCTGCCAATGTCAGGGCGGCCTTTACCAAGGGAGGCGGAAACCTGGGGACCCAGGGCTGCGTATCCTTTATGTTTGACGATAAGGGACAGATCATCATTGACAAGGAAGAGTGCGAGATGAGTGCCGATGACCTTATGATGGTGGCCCTTGACGCCGGAGCTGACGACTTCAATGAGGAGGATGACAGCTTTGAGATCCTTACCTCTCCCGAGGCCTTTCCGGAAGTAAAGAAGGCCATAGATGAAAACAATATCCCCACGGTATCTGCAGAGATCACAAAGATCCCCCAGAATTATGTGGAAGTGACCGACGAGGAGAACCTTAAAAAGCTTCAGAGGATACTGGATCTTCTGGATGAAGAGGATGATGTCCAGGAAGTTTATTATAACGTTGAATTATAGGAAGGTTTTATAATGTCAGAAGCATTGGACGGTATCATATATAAGCTCCTGGATGTCCTGGACAGCCGGGAGGGTATGAAGAATTTCAAAAAGAAGTATTACGAGGAATTCTTCCTTTCCTACCGCCGGTCTGTTTCGGATGTGAATGACGAGATAATGAAGATGTACACATCCGAAAACAAGGAAGAAGAAATGAAGAGTGCGGCGGACAACCTTGTAAAGTACGCAAAGGATAAGTACGACGGGACCATATTTTTCAGAAAGTCCACCACTGCAGTCGATATGCAGTGTATGATGGTGTTTTATGTCCTTCCCTCTCTTTTGAAGAATCAGCCGGAAGAGGATTCTAAGGCCTTTACGGATATCATATGCGAAAAGTGGAAGGAGGCCTTCCCGAAGGAGACCATAGCCTCTGCCACATATGATGAGATCTACAACGGTTTTCGCACCACCATCCTCGGGTTTAATGTGGAAGGAATGTTTGGCAGTAAAGATAAGTAGACATGGAAGAGAAAAAGAATCCGGTATTATCCATACTTTCCATGACGGCTTTTGCTGTCATAATAATCAGCTGGATTTATCTTAGATACAGTTTTTACATGGTTACGGCGGAGATAAAGGAACTTTTGTCCCAGTGCGAGCGCTTTCTTGACGGGATGTCGGAGACTGCTGTCTTCCTTTCTCCGATCCCGGCAGGCACCATAGAAGCCTATTCGGCCGTATTTGATGTGACCGGCATCAACGGAAAGATCGTCATGATGGCGGTCATTTTGCTGGAAGCTCTTGCCGGTGTTCTGATATTTATCCTGTCCAGGAGCCTTCTGGGGGTCTTTTACGCCTTTTTCTGCATTGTCGTAATGTCCCTTCTGCCCTTTTTCGGAACTCCCGTAAAGGTGAACGAAGAACTGTCGGTTCTCTGTCTTCTTCTTTTTGAGATAATGATCTCCTTAACATGGAAGTATGAGAAACTAAGAGCCGATGAGGGACCTTTTGTTATGAGATATCTCTTTGTGGGAGTCACAGCGGGTCTCGCGGTTTTTCTCATGCCGCTTAATGCGGTCCTGGAGGGGATATCTCTTCTGGTATCCCTGTATTTCCTTGCAGGGAAGAGGAAGCTTAAGCTTCTCCTGGAATACCTTATCGCCATCTTTTCTGCAGCTGCCGTTTTTTTTCTTCTTATCACCGTAAGAGTCATGAATACCGCTCTTTCGCCCCTTAAGATACTGGAGGGATACAGGGTCCATTTCCTGGATTTCTCCGGGGCCCAGTATATCTTTACCGCCCTTCTTTCGCTGCTCCTCTATGTGCTCTCTGTCATAATCGACATGCTGCCCGGCAGCAAGGCTGCAGAGAAAAAGGCTGTGGAGGCCGTTAAGAAGGAGGGGGATAAGAGACCTGTTTCCCTGGGCGGGCTTCCAAAGGATTTTGTGCTCCACAGAGCCGGTGACAAAAAGGACATCATAAGCAGCGTTGAAACAGAAAACGCGGAGGAAAAAAAGGCGGAGGAAATAAAGGCGGAGGAACCGGCTGACGCTGAAGGAAAAGCCCTGAAGAAGGATGACAAGTCCCTTAAGAAGGCTGACAAAGCCGCAAAGAAGGACGATAAGGGCGTTAAAAAGGGTGAAGAGACCGTCAATAAGAATGAGAAGACCCTGTTAAAGAGTGTCGGGCCGGTAAGGCATATCTTCATGCCCTCCGGAACAGAGAGCGATGCCGAGAAGGAACAGAGGATAAACGCATACAGAGCCTATGCTGAAAATGTGAGTCCCAAGGATCTGGAATTTGATTTTGAGATACCGGATGATGACGATTTTGATATTGAGGTAAAGTTCTGACATGGGATTTTTCTTTAAGAGCGGACCTGAAGTTACTGAATATATCATTGATACACCGAAGCTTAAAAAAGGTGAACGCCATGTGTTCGCCGTTATCTCGGATCTTCATGAATGCTGCTTCGGGCGGGGGAATGAGAGGCTTTTTAAGGCCTTGTCCCTGATGGAGCCGGAGGGGATACTTATCCCCGGGGATCTTGTGGATGCCTATCCGGATGGCGATCCAAAGAGGACCATGGCTTTCCTCAAAAGATTAAAGAAGGTCTTTCCGGGTATCTGCTATGAGCCCGGAAACCATGAGAGAAAGATCTTTGAAAGAAGGAAATATTTCAGGCAGATGGTGCTGCTTAGGAGAGGCCTGAAAATGAGCGGGGTCTCCCTTATGAGGAATGAATACAGGGATTTCGGGGATGCGGTCAGAGTTTATTCCCTGGACCTTAACCACGATTATTACAGAAGAGTGATAAAGAGAAGGGTTCCGGACGGGATGATAGGGATGCTCCTCGGAAAAAGGGATCCGGCACGCTTTAACATCATGCTGGCCCATGATCCCGACCACTTTGAAGAATACAGCAAATGGAGGCCGGACCTTATTCTTTCCGGCCATGTACACGGAGGTCTCATCAGGATTCCGAAGTTAGGCGGTCTGATAAGCCCGGCCTACAGGCTCTTTCCAAGATATGACGCAGGGCTCTACGAGAGGGACGGTGTGAAGATGATAGTAAGCAGGGGAGCAGGGAGCCACACCATTAACCTCCGCATCAATAATGATCCGGAGATATTGAAGGTGGTGCTGAGAGGAGAGGAAAATGGCACTGGAAGTAAAGCTTGAAGCATTTGAGGGGCCGCTGGATCTGCTGCTCCATCTCATTGATAAGAACAAGGTGGATATCTACGACATACCCATATCCCTTATTACCGCACAGTACATGGAATACCTGAACGCCATGAGACAGGCGGATCTCGAGATCATGAGTGAATTTCTGGTGATGGCCGCCACTCTCCTGGATATCAAGTGCAGGATGCTCCTTCCCAGGGAAGTGAACGAAGAAGGTGAAGAGGAGGATCCGAGAAGCGAGCTGGTACAGCAGCTTCTGGAGTACAAGATCTACAAATACATGTCCCAGGAACTCAAGTCCATGGAAATGGATGCCGGGAAGTCCTGCTACAAGGGAAATACCATGCCGAAGGAGCTTCTGGAATATGAGGAGCCGGTGGATTATGATGAACTGCTGAAGGGCCTGTCCTTAAAGGATCTGGAAAAGATCTTCCAGGAGACCATGAAGAGGGTGGAGGACAGAAAGGATCCCATAAGATCAAAATTCGGAAAGATCGAGAAGGAAGAGGTGAGCCTTGAAAAGCGGACGGAGGAGCTTCTTATTTACTCGAAGGAACATAAGAGCTTTTCCTTTAAGGAACTTCTCGGCCTGTATGAAGGAAAACTGCAGCTGGTGGTGACCTTCCTCGCGGTGCTGGAGCTTGTGAGGAGCGAGAACTGGAAGGCGGTGCAGGAAGAGGATAACGGCGAGATCATGATCTCGGCTGCGTAGAACAGGGGATATTTATGGATATTGAAAGATTACAGGGTGTAGTGGAGTCCATACTCTTTACCCTTGGAAAACAGGTGGAGATAAAGAAACTGGCGGAAGTGGCGGAGGTATCGGAGGAAGAGATCATCTCTGCTGCGGAAAAGCTGGAGGAGAAATACAGGCCGGAGTCCAGCGGGGTCATGCTGATAAGGATAAATGACGCCCTGCAGCTCTGCACAAAGACGGAGTTCTATGACTATCTGGTGAAGATCGCCCATGTAAAGAAGCAGTTCACCCTTTCGGATTCCGCTCTCGAGACCCTTTCCATCATCGCATACAAGCAGCCGGTCACAAGGCTGCAGATAGAGCACATAAGAGGGGTCAGCTGTGCCCATTCCATCGACAAGCTGCTGGAATATGATCTGATACAGGAACTTGGAAGACTGAATGCTCCGGGGCGGCCTCTTCTTTTTGGCACCACGGACGAGTTCTTAAGGTCCTTCGGGGTTAAGAGCCTGGAAGACCTGCCGGAATTAAATGAGGACCGTATGGAGGATTTCCGTGAGGAAGCGGAGATCGAGGCCCGGAAGGAGATGGAGGAACTGGGACTCCTTGAGGAAGACGGCCCCGGAAGCTCCAAGGACAATCCGATAAAAGTGGGGATTTAATTTTATTTTCTGCTGTGATATAATTCTGAACGAGTGCAATTTGAACAGGTGGACCTTGGAGGTTCACTATAAAAGATACATGGAGGATATAAAGTATGAGCAATCTCACAAATAGCTCAGCCGGACAGAGGATCCTTTCTCTGCTGGACGAGAACAGTTTCGTTGAGGTCGGTGAAAGCGTAAGGGCACGCAGCACCGATTTTAATGAAAAGCCTTCAGACGCTCCGGGAGACGGAGTCATCACCGGCTACGGTACGGTGGAGGGAAGGCTTGTTTATGTCTACAGTCAGGATGCCAAAAGCCTTGGCGGTTCTGTCGGCGAAATGCATGCACGTAAGATAGTGAACATCTATCGTCTTGCAATGAAGACCGGTTACCCTGTCATAGGTATACTGGATTCAACCGGACTCAGGATCGGCGAGTCCACAGATGCCCTTAATTCCCTGGGAAGGGTCATGAAGGCTATGTCCAAGGCATCGGGAGTGATCCCTCAGATCACTGCGGTATTCGGAAATGCCGGCGGCGGAATGTCAGTGGTGGCAGAGCTTTCCGACTTTGTATTTATGGAGGACAAGGCTAAGCTCTTCCTTAATTCCCCTGATTCCATAAAGGGCAATTATGAAGATAAGTGCGACACCTCGGGAGCCGAGTACAAGGCAAAGGCAGGTGTTGTGGATGTGTTTGGCGCAGAGGGAGAACTTTTCGGAAAGATCAGGGACCTTCTGTCATATCTTCCCGATAACTGTGACGACGAGGCATTCCCTGTTGATACCGATGACGGTCTGAACAGGATGTCCACCGAGCTTTCCGGCTGCGCGGATGATGCAAGAGAGATCATCTTACGTATCGCTGATGACGGAAACTTCTTTGAGATAAAGAGCGAGAGCGCAAAGAATCTCACAGCCGGCTTTATCCGCCTGAACGGCGCTACAGTCGGAGTTATCGGAAACAGGAAAAAGTCTCTTTCTGACAAGGATCTGAAGCTCAATAATGTTCTGGGTCTCTGCGGAATGAGGAAGGCTCTCAAGATGGTAGATTTCTGCGACGCCTTCAACATCCCCATCCTTACCCTTACAAATGTCAAGGGCTTCTGCACCTGCGAAAATACCGAGAAGATGGGCGCCCGTGCGGCAGCAAAGCTTATCCGTGCATTCGCGGGAGCCGAGGTACCCAAGGTAAATGTAGTGGTTGGTGAGGCCTTTGGAAGCGCTGCCGTTATCATGAACAGCAAGGCTGTCGGCGCCGACTATGTATATGCATGGAATACCGCAAAGATCGGAGCCATCGACGGACGTCATGCGGCTGAGATCCTTTATGACGGCGAGAATGAGAGCGTCATAAATGAAAAGGCAAGGGAATATGACGAGAAGCAGGGAAGCGTTGTAAGCGCTGCTGCAAGAGGTTATGTGGATACGGTGATCGATCCCAGTGAGACAAGAAAATATGTGATCGGCGCTTTTGAAATGTTATACGGAAAGAGTGACATTTCACCGGACAGGAAGCACAGCACGATATAAGAAGGAGATAAGCAATGAAAAAGATCATTAAAAGACCTGTTCTCCTGATCATGTGTCTCCTGCTCCTTTTGTCCATGACGGCCTGTGGTTCCGGAAAGAGCAATACTTCCGATGTTGACAGGGATTCTGTTGATAAGGCAGTCAAGAATACCATCGCCATCATGCAGCATGCGGAGGATCTGGGGATCGATCATCTCGCTGATGCGGAAGATGAGGAACTTCAGGAATTTGAAGAATGGATAAAGCAGAACGGGCTTCCCATAAAGGGCAATGCTTTTAAGGATGGGTATTCATCCTACATTGACGCTGTTAAGGGTGATCTCGGAGAGATCACGAAAGTGGGAGATCAGACGGACATCGCTGCAGATGATGAGAACATCACCTGCCATATCATACTTACGGGTACGAAGGCGTTTCCAGACGGCAGGCCCCGTACAGCCACCGCCGAGATCATAATGACAAAGGGCGGCACCATTACCAGCGCCGTGATCAACGTTGACAGGACCTTTAACGAGAAGCTGGTCAATGCCGGACTGAATACGGTTCTCGGAATGGGCACCACCTTCTGCCTCCTCATTTTTATCAGCATCGTTATCTGGCTTATGGGAACCATAGTCCAGAATGTTGAGAAGAGCAAGAATGAGGCCAGAAGGGCTACGGAACAGGCTGCGGAAAAAGCGGCAAGACAGATAGTTGAGAGAGAAGAGCAGAGCAGGAACAGACAGGAAGATCTGTCGGACGACAAGGCTCTCATCGCTGTGATCTCTGCGGCAATAGCCGCATATGAGAGTGAGGAAAGCGGAACAGCAGTGACACCTGACACCTTTATAGTACGCTCACTCAGAAGAAGATAATAGCTGCTGTTCAGTCCCGGATCCCATGCTCTATAGGGGGATTTCAGACCGATAGCTTGCTGGACAGATAATAATTTTTATTTAGAAGGAGATATACAATGAAAAATTACACGATCACCGTTAACGGTACCAGCTATGACGTTACAGTTGATGAAAAGGGCGGCGCTGCAGGCGCACCTCAAGCGAGTGCATCCGCTCCCGCACCTGCACCCGTAGCCGCAGCTGCAGCTGCACCTGCAGCAGCCGGAGCAGGCTCCATTCAGGTAACAGCCGGTGCAGCCGGAAAGGTATTCAAGATCGACAAGAATGTCGGAGATCATGTTGATAAGGGAGAGACAGTTATCACCATCGAGGCTATGAAGATGGAGATCGGATGCGTAGCTCCTGAGGCAGGAACAGTGGCTTCCATCAATGTATCGGTGGGCGATGCCTGCGAAAACGGAACGGTTCTTGCAACCCTTAAGTAAAGGAGAGCGGTAAATGGAATACATTGCTAATACATTGGCGAATCTGGCAGCGGAGTCAGCTTTTTCCAATATGACGGCAGGAAATGTGGCCATGATCGTTGTGGCACTGATCTTTATGTATCTTGCCATTGTAAAGGGCTTTGAACCGCTGCTTCTGGTGCCGATATCTTTCGGGATGCTGCTTGTGAACATCTATCCCGATATCATGAAAGAGGGCGGACTCTTACATTATTTCTTCAAACTGGATGAGTGGGCCATCCTCCCCTGTCTCATTTTCATGGGCGTGGGAGCCATGACTGACTTTGGACCTCTTATCGCGAATCCCAAGAGCTTTGTTCTGGGTGCTGCGGCACAGTTTGGTATTTTCACCGCCTATTTCGGAGCTATTGCTCTGGGCTTCAATGACAAGGAAGCGGCTGCTATCTCCATCATCGGAGGAGCGGACGGACCTACCTCCATCTTCCTTGCGACAAGACTCGGACAGACGGCTATACTGGGTCCCATTGCTGTGGCGGCATATTCCTATATGTCCCTGGTGCCCATCATTCAGCCGCCTATAATGAAGCTTCTTACCACTGAGTCGGAGAGAAAGATCAAGATGGAACAGCTTCGCCCTGTTTCAAAGCTTGAGAAGGTTCTCTTCCCCATCATCGTTACCATCATAGTAGCCATGATACTTCCCACAACGGCGCCCCTTATCGGTATGCTCATGCTGGGAAATCTCTTCCGTGAGTGCGGAGTGGTTCGTCAGCTTCAGGAAACGGCGTCAAACGCCATGATGTACATTGTTGTAATTATGCTCGGTACCTCTGTAGGTGCCACCACCAGCGCGGAGGCATTCCTCAATGTGACTACCATAAAGATCGTTATCCTTGGTCTTGTGGCCTTCTCCTTCGGAACAGCCGCCGGTGCTATAGTCGGAAAGATAATGTGCTACGCTACGGGCAGGAAGATAAATCCTCTTATCGGAAGCGCCGGAGTTTCTGCGGTGCCTATGGCAGCCCGTGTTTCGCAGAAGGTGGGAGCGGAGTCCGATCCTACAAACTTCCTTCTCATGCATGCCATGGGACCTAACGTGGCCGGCGTGGTAGGAACCGCGGTCGTAGCCGGCACCTTCATGGCTGT
>CADBTX010000271.1 GCA_902797705.1 uncultured Lachnospiraceae bacterium
CCCCTGTCGGAAAGCCTGGTAAAGGAAAGATTTTCCTCTATTATCTTCGACGCCTTCCTGTTCTGTTCGATAAATACGGCACTTACCGCCCCTCTTGAAAGAGCTTCTATGCCTATGGCGCCGCTTCCCGCAAACAGATCCAGGAATGAGGAGCCCGGAACCGCGTTCTGGATCACATTGAACAGAGTCTCCTTTATTATGTCCTGGGTCGGCCTGGTATCAAGTCCTTCCAGGGTTTTTAACTGCAAGCGCCTTGCGCTTCCTGCGATCACTCTCATATCAGATCCTTATCTTTGTGCCCTTTGCATCCCTGTGGGTATTCTTTACGTAGGTAAGAGGAAGATCGATCCCCTTGTACTCCACCGTTCTCTCATCCGCAAAGTTCATGAGATAGGCGTTTTCAAGGCTGTCCCCGTCGGAAAGCTTCATTGTACGCACTCCCACGGCTCCCTTCTTCTTTTCCGGTATCTCTTCCAGGGCGAACCTCAGGAAAAAGCCCTTAACACTCTGCAATAGTATCTGCCTGGTCTCATCATTTAAGGGGGTGATCATAAGAACACTGTCCCCTTCTGACAGATTGGTGCCCGCCACGCTCCTTTTTGTCACGTCGAATTCGCTTCCGTCCACAACCTTGCCGAAGGCCTTTCTGGTAATGAATATAAGTTTTGACTTTATGATGTTGTTCAGATCATCGATATATACTATGGTTTCGGAGGCGCTGTCGAAATTACTGATATTGTCCACAGGCTTCCCCTTATCCCTGAATTTTCCGTGGGGAACGTCGGAAACCTTTATCTGATGGGCCTGTCCCCCTTCGGTAAATATCATGATCCTTCCGGTATTCTTTACGCTGATGCAGTATTTATTCTCGCTCCTTGCGGCCTCCTCATTCCTTTCGAAGGTGGCCCTGTCCACGGTATGGGCATAGCCGAAGCGGTCAAGGAGGAAATAGACATCCATTTCCTCAATGGGCTTTTCTTCATATACCGCAGCCCCGGCGTTTTCAATGGAGGTCTTCCTGTCCCGTCCGAATTCCTTCTCATACCTGTCCAGATCCTTTATTATGGCTTTCTTCATGGAATCCGAGTGTGTAAGAAGATCCTCATATTCGCTTATCCTCTTCAGGGTCTCGTCATGCTCCTTTATCAGAGCCTCGATCTCAAGACCGATCAGCCTGTGAAGCCTCATATCCAGGATGGCATTTGCCTGTCGCTCCGTAAAGGAGAAGTTCTGCGCCATAAGCTCATCCTCTGCCCTTCTGAAGTTTATATTTTCCGTATTTCCGGTCATAAGGCAGTTCAGGGCGTCGGAACGGCTTTTTGAGCCCCTGAGTGCGGCGATGATAATATCGATGACATCCACGGCACGGATAAGGCCCTCTTCTATCTCCCTCTTTTCCCTGTCCTTACGGAGAAGCTCCGTGTATTTTCTGGTATTTATCTCAAAGAGGAAGCCTGCGTGATTTGCCAGTATCTGCCGGAGTCCCATGGTCTCCGGACGGCCGTTGCAAACCGCCAGCATATTGACCCCGAAGGTATCCTCCAGTCTGGTCTTCTGGTAGAGCAGGTTTTTAATGTTTTCGGGATCCGCTCCCTTCTTTAACTCTATGACGATGCGGGTGCCGCTCTTATCCGACTGGTTTGATATATCGGCTATGTCTGCGGTCTTCCTGTTCTCCACAAGGGCCGCCACATCGGACATGAATTTACCGATACCGGCTCCTATCATGGTATAGGGGATCTCTGTGACCACAAGGTTCTGTCTGCCGCCCTTTACGTCCTCTATCTCCACTTTTCCGCGGATCTTTATCTTTCCTTCACCGCTCTCATAGATGGATAAAAGGTCATCCTTATTTACTACTATGCCGCCTGTGGGAAAATCCGGTCCCTGAATGTAGTGCATAAGTTCTTCCGTGGTGATATCGCGGTTCCGTAAATAGGCTTTTTCCGCTTCTATCACTTCCCTTAAATTATGGGGAGGCGTGGAGGTCGCCATACCTACGGCGATACCCTCCGAACCATTTATAAGGAAATTCGGGATCTTTACCGGAAGCACCTCCGGCTCTTTCTCCGTTTCGTCAAAATTCGGCACAAACTCCACGGTATTCTTATCCAGGTCGCTTAAAAAGGCGTCCTCCGTGATCTTATGGAGCCTGGCTTCCGTATAACGCATGGCCGCAGCCCCATCTCCCTCAATGGATCCGAAGTTTCCGTGGCCGTCTATCAGTATCTGTCCCTTCTTGAAATCCTGGGCCATTACCACAAGCGCCTCATAGATGGAGCTGTCTCCGTGGGGATGGTATTTACCCATGGTGTCTCCCACGATACGGGCACATTTCCTGAAGGGCTTATCATGCCTGATATTCAGTTCGCTCATATCGTACAGTGTCCGTCTCTGAACCGGCTTCAGGCCGTCCCTTACGTCGGGAAGGGCACGGGACACTATGACCGACATGGCGTAGTCTATATAGTTTTTCTGCATTATCTCGGAATACTCTGTTCCGATGATCTGTTCTTTTATCTTGCCTGACATGTCTCTTTCCTATGATCAATATCTGTCTTAAATATCAAGTTCCGCATCCAGTGCGTGGGAATAGATGAATTCCTTTCTGGGGGGCACATCATTACCCATGAGAAGCTCCGTAACGGAGGAAGCCATCCTGGCGTCATCGATGTTCACCTGCTTAAGGAGCCGCCTCTCCGGATCCAGCGTGGTCTCCCAGAGCTGCTCCGAATCCATCTCGCCAAGACCCTTATATCTCTGGAGGGTAAAACTCCCCTTATGTTTCTTTCTGTATTCATCAAGGGCATGGTCATCATAGAGGTACTCTTCCTTTCCCTTGGCAGGCTGGGCCTTATAAAGGGGCGGCATCGCAATGTAAACATGCCCTTCATAGATAAGGGCGGGCATGAAGCGGTAGAATAAGGTAAGGAGCAGTGTGGCGATATGGGCTCCGTCCACGTCCGCATCCGCCATGATTATTATCTTATCGTATCTCAGCTTCGTGATGTCGAAGTCCTGGCCGTAGCCCTCGGAAAAGCCGCATCCGAAAGCATTTATCATGGTCTTTATCTCAGCATTTGCAAGGATCTTGTCAATGGAAGCCTTTTCAACGTTAAGGATCTTTCCCCTTATGGGAAGTATGGCCTGATACATCCTGTCTCTTGCGGTCTTTGCCGAGCCCCCGGCGGAATCTCCCTCCACGATGAAGATCTCGCACTTTGAGGCGTCGCGGCTGACGCAGTTGGCCAGTTTTCCGTTGGAGTCAAAGGAATACTTCTGCTTTGTGATGAGATTGGTCTTTGCCTTCTCCTCGGTCTTTCTTATCTTCGCAGCCTTTTCCGCACACTCCAGCACCGACTTCAATACATCGATATTTCTGTCGAAATAAAGCTGTATCTCGTCTCCGGTAACCTTGCCCACCGCTCTTGCAGCGTCCTGGTTATCAAGCTTTGTCTTGGTCTGGCCCTCGAATCTGGGATCCGGATGCTTTATACTCAAGACCCCGGTCATGCCGTTCCTTATATCAGCGCCGTTAAAATTGGCGTCCTTTTCCTTTAAGACTCCAAGCTGTCTGGCATAGCCGTTCAATACCGTCGTGAAGGTGGACTTAAAGCCGGTAAGATGGGATCCACCTTCGGAATTGAATATATTATTGCAAAATCCCAGCACCTCTTCATGGAACTCATTGATATACTGGAAAGCACATTCCACCTGTACATTCTCGGATTCACCCTTGAAGTAGATCACAGGGGTCACTGTATCCCGGGATTTGTTCATATCGCTGACAAAGCCCTTGATGCCCTCAGGCTCATTGAAGGTCAGGGTCTCTCCCTTCCCCTCTCTGTTATCTGTGAAATAGAGGGTAAGTTCCGGATTCAGATAGGCTGTCTCATGGAGGCGGCTCTTTATATCCTCTGCCTTGAACCTCAGAGTATCAAATATCTCCGGGTCCGGCTTGAAGCTGATCTTTGTGCCCGTCTTCCTGGTGGTGCCGAGACATGGAAGAAGCCCGTTTATAAGCTCCACCGTGGGCTTGCCTCTCTCATATCTGTCGTGGTTTATGAGACCCTCCCTGTAGATCGTGATATCCAGCCACTCTGAAAGAGCGTTGACCACAGATGATCCCACGCCGTGAAGGCCGCCGCTGGTCTTATAGACCGTATCGTCAAACTTTCCTCCCGCATGGAGGGTGGTGAGTACAACTCTCTCCGCGCTGACGCCCTTTTCATGCATGCCAACGGGGATACCCCGTCCGTTATCTTCAATGGTGGCGCTGCCGTCGGGATTCAGTGTGACCTTTATCTCACTGCAGTTTCCGGTGAGGTGCTCATCCACGGAATTGTCAACTATCTCATATACAAGATGATTAAGTCCCCGGCTGCCGGTGCTCCCGATATACATGCCGGGCCTCATCCTTACGGGCTCCAGTCCCTCCAGGACCTGTATGGAGGCCTCGTTATAATTCACTGCTTCTGACATTATCTCTCCTTAAAGATTTTATCTCCGCTGCGTGGCTTCGGGCCGCACAACAGCGCAATTTTAACATATTTCCCCCTCATTTACAAGAATAATCGAACATATTTTCGTTTTTTCTCAGATAAAAATGTGATAAGGATCATTATCATAATTCTGTGTTAAAATAAAACCTATGAAAGTCGTATTATTTAAGAATACAGTTGAAAGTCAGGAATTCTTCTCCTTTGAACTGGCAAAATGCTTTGATATGCTGGGTCATGACATCTTTATCTATGACTGTGCGGACCCCATTTCTTCAAAGAAAAAACTGGATCGTTTTATCGATCCCCCCGACACTGTTTTTCTGTCCTTTAATTTTAACGGGATGATAAATGATCCCCTGCTCTGCGGATCCGACGGAAAGGATCCGGTATTCCTTAAGGAGACCGGGATCCCCATCATCAATATCGTGGTGGATCACCCCTATTACTACCATAAGGAATTCAAAAATATCCCGGAAAAGTATATACAGATAAGCATAGACGAAAATCATGCGCGGTATATGGAGCGGTTTTTCCCGGAGATCGACGCTTCAAGGGTACTGTACCTCGGAGGGACCCAGCTTGTCCCTTACGAATCCGGGGTATATGAAAAGGGCATGGGAATAAGGAAAACCTCCTCTTTAGACCTTCTTCCCTTTGAAAAGCGTATTGACGACATCATCTTCTGCGGAAACTACATGCATCCCGAATACTTCCTGAAATTCTTAAAGGGCTGCGAAAAGACAGTCGTTGATTTTTATATGGAGCTCTATGAGGACTTAAAGGAAAATTCCCGGATGCCTCTCGAAGACCTGGCAATAAAAAAGATAAAGTCGGAATTCGGGGATGAAGCGGATGACCCCTATCTCCGGGACTGCCTCGAAAACATGATATTCCTGGATCTTATGGTACGGCATCATTTCCGCGGAAGAGCCATTGCAGCCCTTGCGGACAGCGGTTTTAAGATCACCGTATACGGAGCGGGTTATGATGAATTATCCTGCCGCCATCCTGAAAACATAAAAATAATGGGAAATGTGGATTCCATAAGCTGCTTAAAAGCCATAGCGAATTCCAGGGTTTCCTTAAACGTGATGCCCTGGTTTAAGAAGGGCGGACATGACAGAGTCTATAATACCTGCTTAAACGGTGCTCTCTGCCTTTCAGACCCTTCCGAAGCCCTGACAGAACAATTCTCGGACATGGAGGATATTTCCTTCTTTGATATCAGTGATATGGAAAGCCTTACGGAAAAATACGACAAACTCCTAAGTGATCCGGGAAAAATGAAGGACATCGCAATGGCAGGCTATGAATACGCATCAAAGCACCACAGCTGGTATCACAGGGCTCTGGAGCTTGAAAAGATCATGAAGGAAGCGCTGGGAAAGGACTAACGGAAATCAAAGGTCATGGGGATCCGGAACCGCATGGAATCCTTAAAAAAAATGACCCTTACTATGACGTGCTTCACGGAACAGAATTTCAGCACGTTCATGAATTTTTCCTCCGAAGCCTCGGTCTCCTTAAAACGTCTTACCTCTTCTCCGGTCTCATCCACGATCAATGCTATCATCCTGGTTCCGTAGGGAAGCCTGGTTCTTATATTGGAGTTTGCAAGCTTTAAAAACATATAAAGAAAGCCGGTCTCATTTACCTTTTCCGCAAGGTTCTGCACCACCGCCTCTTTGTCGTATCCGGACAGTATCAGTTCGTATATCTCCGGAGGGCACTTGCTGCCGGTGAACCAGCGGCCGTTGAACTCGGGTCTTTCATCAAAATGTATGAAATTTGTGATCCTGTCCTTAAGCTTCATATAATCTGAAAAACCCGACCTGATAAGCCGGGCTTTATAAACTGTCCATCATTTTGTTTATCATCTGCTGAAAAGCATAGGCCTGGGGCATCTTTCCGACCCGGTAATTCTTCTTGGAGCTCTTTATCGATACGCTCCCGTTCTTTCCCACATCCACACCCCTGACCTCGGATATGAGGATCTGGTTTTTGATCTCATTCCCGTGCTTCAGGACTATATAATGCTTGGTGACAACCACACCCGTAACACATAACTGGGCCTTTATCCAGATAAATGCTGTAAGGAAAAACCAGAGAAGCCCGAATACCACCTCTGCCAGAAATACCCCGGCAGCTCTGCAGGTAAAGAACATAATGGCAAGAAAACACTCTATGACCGCCATTGGGATTATGGGAAGATCCTCAACAGGGAAACTGCCCTTTACCTTAACTGTAGGCATACCTTACCTCTAGTTAGCCATTGATGCGATAAGGGCATCTATCTCAGCCTGGCTTAATATCCTGCCGTCATCTCCGCCTCCGGCAGGTGCAGCCGGTGCAGGAGCCGGAGCCGCAGCCGGCGTCGCAGCGGGCATGGTGGGAATAACAGGATTCTGTGCCGCAGCCTGTGATGAATTACCCATTATACTGGCAAATAATGCCTGTTGTTCAGGACTAAGTCCGCCTAAATTATCCATATACCAAACCTTTTAACCTACTCTTGTTGACACTTCATAAAATGATCCGAGCGCCATTTGGACTTTTGGCGCTTGTATCATAAGATAATGCCATTATTCTATACTTTTGTCAAATTCCCGTTTTTCAGGGCTTTAAGACACCCACATCCCCTGTAAAGCATCTTAAAAACAGTCACAGCCTGAAAGCCTCGGGCAAAAGATCACGGAGGCTTTTTATCACGGTCTGTCCTCCGGAGTCCCTCATTATTATCTTAAATGTATCGGGATCGCAGAACTCCGCCATAACCTGACGGCAGACTCCGCAGGGAAAGCAGAGATCCCCTGTCTCCCCCTTCTTTCCTCCCACAATGGCAATGGCCCTGAATTCTCTTTCACCCTCGGACACCGCCTTAAAGATAGCCGTACGCTCCGCACAGTTTGACGGGGAATAGGCTGCGTTCTCGATATTGCATCCGCCGTATATTTTTCCCGACTTAGAAAGCAGGGCCGCACCCACATTGAAAGCGGAATAAGGAGCATATGAACGCTGCTGCATTCCGTGGGCAGTGCTTATAAGCAGCTCAATGATATCATCCGTAAGATCCGACAATGTTACACCTTTCCTTTCAATCCAAGGGAATCATTCTCTGTCCCGTCATAGATATGGAAGTTATCCCTTCCGTTTTCCTTCACATGATAAAGCGCAAGATCCGCCGCATGATAAAGATCCCCAAAGCTCTTTCCATCATCCGGGAATATGGATATCCCTATGGAAAGTGAGACATACCCGTCGAGTTCCTGCCCGACAAAGCATTCCTTCACAGATTTCATCAATTCTTTTGCAAGAACTCCTGCAATTTCGGAGGAACCCACATCCTTTAAGAAGACCATGAATTCATCTCCGCCGATACGTCCGGTCACATCCATGCCCTTAAAGTTCTCGCGTATTATGCGGCCTATCAGTGCAAGCACGTGGTCTCCGACCATGTGTCCGAAGATATCATTCACAAGCTTAAACTTGTCAACGTCTATCATCATAAGGGCGCACTTCTTATCACTGTTTACGCCGTAGCCCGTGGAAACAAGCATCTCGATCAGTTCCTGAGTGGCGGATTTATTAAGAAGCCTTGTGAGAGGATCCGTCTTGGTCCGCTCCTCCAGTTCCTTTTTAAGGAGTTCGATCTCCGTTACATCATTAATAAGGGCGATGATCCCGGTGACCTGTCCGTTCTCATCAAAGACAGGTCTTTTAATAAGCTGCAGGAATTCCTGTATACCGTCATCATTTTC
>CADBTX010000272.1 GCA_902797705.1 uncultured Lachnospiraceae bacterium
ATCTTCCTCGGCACCATGAACCCCGGAAGTTTATCTCTCAGCGCGAGAGCCACTTCCCTCGTATTCTTTTCCCCTTCGTAGAAAAACCAGAGCATTTCCTTTTTCTCATCATAAAGAGCCGCGCCGTTGATCCCTGCTGCACTTGCGGCGCTCTCTATCTCGTCAAGCTCCACCCGGTGGCCCATATACTTGATCTGGCGGTCACGTCTCCCGTGATACATAAGGATCCCGTCCTTTATGACACCAATGTCACCGGTCCTGTATATCCTGTCAAAATATGCGCTCTGCAGGGGGTTCTGGACAAAGGCCGCCGCCGTCCTGTCGGGATCATTGATGTACCCGAGGGTAACTCCCACTCCCCCTACCACGATCTCACCCTCTTCACCGTCTTCCACCGCCTTATCGTCCTCGGAGAGGAGAAATACCCTGTAGTTATCGAAGGGAATCCCCACAGGTATCACCTCATCACTTTCCACCGGATGATCGATCACCTGATAGGTGCAGCTGGCCGTAGTCTCCGTAGGTCCGTACTGGTTCACAAAGAGCGCTCCGGGAAGGGCGTCCTGCCACTCCCTCAATACCACAGGGCTCATGACACTGCCGGAAAAGCAGACCTTATCAATGTATTCCGGCTTCGCTTCCTTAAAGGCCTTTAATTTGCTTAATACCGTCAGAGCCGATGTACTCCAGCTTATGCAGCTTACCTTATGCTCATTAAGGGCGGCAAATAATATCTCCGGCTGCATAAAGTATTCCTTGGGGATAAGGACGTCGCTTGCCCCGGTGAACAGAGGCACATATATATCCCTGATGGCCGCGATATAATCAAGAGGCGACTGGGAAGCCATGGTGTCCTCAGGGCCGATGCCCATCACCCTGGAATAGGATCTGATATAATTCATAAGCGAAAGCTGGGATGTGATGACCCCCTTCGGATCCCCCGAGGATCCGGAAGTAAAGATGATGTAGAGCGGATCCGTCACCGTCATCCTCTGTCTCACCCTGTCCAGGAGCCGATGGTCTATCTTGTCGCCAAGGGCCTCCTTTACATTTCTTTCGTCAATGACAAAGGAGGGGCAGAGCTTTTTAAGGATCTTTTCCCGCCTCTCATCCGGGATGTCGGTTCCCACAGGGGCGTAGGCGTGGCCGGAATAAACCACCCCAAGAAATACTATTATGGTATCCACGCTCCTTTTAAGCATTACCGCCACGGGCCCGTCCCCGATATTTTTCCTCAGGAGATAACTGCCGACGGCTCTGGCCTTCAGCACCACCTCCCCGAAATTCACTTGTTTTTCGCCGTCGATATAGACCGTCTTCTCCGGGTATTTCCCGGCTGCTTCTTCAAGCCTTGTCAGTATGTTGTCCGTTTTTTCCATATCAAAACTTTGCATATATCATCCCCGCTGCATCATAACCGCTTCCGTAGGCTCCGAATACCACGATGGCCATTATGACCCCGTACCACAGAGCCCACCGCACAGGCTTCGGGAGATCCTTAAAGCCTCCTCCGAAGTCCGGAACCTTTTCCCTCAGTATATTAAACAGCATTATGAGCAAAAATGCCACCGCTGTCGTCACATAATCCTGAAGGTCCATACCGAATTCTCCCATGTGCTCCGTAAGCTCTCTTATGTCAAAATCCGTAAAGATCAGCTTAAACATCTGGAATCCCCGGCTCAGAGCCTCTGCCCTGAAGAACATCTCTCCGAATATCACTATAAAGAAAAGCTTTACTGAGCGGAAAACCCTGACCGGAAGGGATCTTTCCGTCATCTTCAGCCTTTCCAGGAGGGAAAGGAAGGGCTTCTCCAGCAGGTTTTCCAGAAAGATCAGCACAAAATAATAGATCCCGTAAAAAATATAGGTCCACTTAGGTCCGTGCCAGATGCCGTTTGTTATCCATACGCAGAAAATGGCGATGCTCGGCCCCGTAAGGCGGCTTATCTCCATACCGAAGACGTTCTTCACCTTCTTTGTGAGCTTCATCACGGCCTTGCTGACGGACACGGGATAGAAGATATAGTCCCTGAAAAAGGTTCCGAGGGTGATATGCCATCTGTGCCAGAAATCGGATGCGTTCTTCGCAAAGAAGGGCTGGCGGAAATTCTCCGACAGCTTTACCCCGAATACCCTGGCGGCGCCGATAACGATGTCAATGGATCCCGAAAAATCCATATATTCCTGGATCGTAAAGATCACGGCCCCGTACAGTGCCACGCTGCCCTTCATATTCTCCCATTTATAGACTATATCCACCGCAGCGGATAGATGGTCAGCTATGAGAAGCTTCTTAAAGAGCCCCAGGAGTATCCTCTGATAGCCCTGAGTCAGGTTTTCATAAGAAATAGCCGTGCCGGAAAAGAGACTGTCCTTTATCTCCCCGTATCTCGTGATGGGGCCCTCGATAAGCTTCGGGAAAAAGCCCATATATAGCGCCACCTTTGTATAATCCTTTTCTGCCGTGAGTTTTTCCCAGTAGATGTCCGTGAGATAGGATATGGCTTCCAGCGTGAAATATGAGATACCCACGGGAACCGCCAGATCCAAGGCTCTCCACTCTGTCTTCACGATGCGGAATGAATTTATGAGCCTTACGATCCCCGAACCGGTAAAGTCCAGGTATTTAAGGATAAAGAGCAGGAGAATAAGGCAGATGACGCCGGTCAAAAGTATCTTCTTTTTCGCAGCAGTCTTCTCCTTCCGCTTTAGTGCGCCATTTTCCGTCACCGCCTGAAGTGAAAGCCCCATCCTCCAGGTAAATACCGTTTCCAGAAGATGTACGAGAAGAAGCTGCCCGCTGAAGGAGATAAAGAAGATCCAGCTGAAAAGAAGCAGGACCAGATATCTCTTTTTCTTTGCCACAAGGCTGTATACCGCCATTGTCACCGGCAGAAAGAGAGCATAGAACATCCATGAGGAATATGAAAAGTCCCATCCGGGATTCAGGCTGTCAAAAAAAGAAATCGGATTCATCGGTACAGATCATACTCCCTTATATCTTCTTCCCACTGCTTATACGCGGGATCTCCCCTGTGATCCTCAAGTTCAAAATTATCCCTCAGGTACTCCTCCATAAATCCGGTGGTCTTTTTTGACCCGGAAAACGACATATGGTTTCCTCCGTCCATGGTATCCTTCTCCCAGTCAATGCCCATATCCTCTAAATGCATGTTGAGGTCCAGAAAGTCAAGGCCGTATTTCTCCGCATATTCGCTTAAAGCCTCATTCTTTGAATAGGTCCAGTTCTTTGCATTCGGCGCTGCAACGATAACAAGGGGAACCTGTTGTTCTTCACAGAATTCCCTTATCTCATTTAAGTATTTCCTGCTTTCTTCATTGATCCCCACAGGATCACCCACGCTCATATAATCAGCGGGACCTGTGTAGGGCTTTGCTTCGTCTGTCTCCACAAAGCCTCTCAAAGCCCGTTCCTTGCCGGAGTCACTATTCCCGGTCCCGGGCCAGTATGCTTTATATAAGGTGTGATAATGGAAGACGGGAAAGATATCCTCTAAAAGATTCGTAAGTACTGCGGAGCCGTCCTTATGGGGATAGGCCTCTGAAAATACAGAATCCGCTTCAAGGACTATGACCTTCGGATCCTGATCCAGAAACGAGGCCCGGATCAGCTCCTTTGCGTCACAGAGCCTTAATGCGCTGTCACTCATGCAGTAGGAGGTGATACCCGTATCCTTATAGATCTGAAGAGGCGAAAAAGTCCTGTAAACCTCGCTGTTTCCGGCAAAGATCACATCTATGGTATCCGGAGCCTCCTTTTCAAAGGCCTCCTTCTTTTCCGTAACCTGAACGATGTTATAGACCTCACCCTCTTCCGGCTTCACAAGCCCGGAGGAAATGACGAGTATTATAAGGAGGATCCCGAGAAACAGCACCGTATCCGCCAGATTTTTACTGATAACTCTTGCTTTCATACCGCGAGAATTATATCATAGGAAAGTCGCCATGTCATTTTAGCACTATTAGGGGCGGGCAATTGCCGCCGGCCCGGAAACATACAATGAATACAAAGCTTAGAGGCAGTCTGTTTTTACTGGCCGCCGCACTTATATGGGGCTCCGCCTTTGTTCCCCAGAGCATGGGAATGGATTATGTGGGTCCCTACACCTTTAATACCTGCCGGAGCCTTGTGGGCTTTCTTGTACTGATCCCTGTAGTTATCTTTTTCAGAAAGGATTCCCTTAAAAAAAATCCCCTCTCGAAAGAGGAGATCCGTGCCTTAAATAAAAGAACCGTACTCGCCGGTGTGGTGTGCGGCCTTGCCTTAAGCGCTGCTTCCACCTTTCAGCAGCTTGGTATAAGCCTTACCACGGCTGGAAAAACAGCCTTTATCACCGTGCTCTATATCATAATAGTGCCGATCATCTCTGTATTTCTCGGAAAGAAGATCCCGGGGCTTATATGGATCTGCGCCATGATCTCCCTTACGGGCTTTTATCTCCTTTGCATAAAGGAGGGCTTCACTCTTTCCCGCGGGGATTTTTACTGCCTTGTCTGCGCCTTTTGCTTTTCAGTGCAGATCACCTGTATCGACCACTTTACCAAGGACGGCAGCCCTGTGGATCCGGTGATGATGTCCATGGTGCAGTTCTTCGTGGTAACTATCGTATCCTTCTTTTTAACCCTGCTCCTTGAGAACCCCACCCTCTCTTCCATCCTGGATGCGAAGTACTCCATTCTCTACACCGGGGCCCTCAGCAGCGGAGTTGCCTACACCTGCCAGATCCTTGGCCAGAAGGATTCACCCCCTGCCATAGCGCCTCTTATCATGAGCCTGGAATCCGTCTTTGCCGCTCTCTTTGGCTGGCTTATCCTGAATGAAAAGATGAGTCCCCGGGAGCTCCTGGGCTGCGCTCTGGTCTTTATTGCCTGCCTTCTGTCCCAGCTTCCCCATCCCGGGAAAGAATGACTATGGTCTCTACCCCGGAGGTGTTCGGGAACATATCGATGACTGCGGCCTTTTTTACGCGGTAACCTGCCTCCTGAACAGGCACGAGATCCCTTTCCAGACTTGTGATCTTGCAGGAAATATAGATAATATTGGAAACACCGTAATCCAGTATCTTCTGCAGGGCTTTGGGAGCGCATCCGTCCCTTGGAGGATCCAGGATGATAAGATCCGGCTTTTCCTCTACGCGGTCCAGCTCCTTTAGCACATCCCCAGCCAGGAATTCGGTATTATGAAGGCCGTTCATTGCAGCGTTTTCCTTTGCGGCTTTAACCGCCTCCTTAACTATCTCTATCCCCACCACCTTTGAAGCGGCCTCGGACATTATCTGTCCAATGGTACCTGTACCGCTGTA
>CADBTX010000273.1 GCA_902797705.1 uncultured Lachnospiraceae bacterium
AAGTATATCTAAAAACATAAAATTAAGCAATTATGCCGGAAACACCTTCCATCCGGCGCCTGTCTCAGGGGATAACGGAGATCAGCATCTCCCCGTCTCCCTTAAATACAAGGCTGCCATTGACCGCAGGGATAAAAAAGGAATCTCCCTTTTTGTAGCTTGATTCTTTTTCCTCACCCGAAGAAAGGCTGCCCTCTCCGGAAACCACGAGGACGTGGGTAAAGGAGTCTTCGCTGGTGTCAAGGGTGAAACTCCCCTCTATATCTGCAAGCCTTGTTACAAAATACCTGCTCTGAGCCAGGATATTCCCTTCACTCTTTCTCTCCGCAGCCGGCTTAAGCCTGGTCACATCCAGGGCCTTGTCGATATGAAGAGTCCTCTCCTTCCCGTCAGGCCCCTTCCTGCCGTAATCATAGATACGATAGGTCAGATTGGAATTCTGCTGTACCTCGGCAAGGACCGTGCCTCCGCCAATGGCGTGAAGAGTGCCGGGCTCAATAAAGAACACGTCTCCCTTTTTTACGGGAACCCTGTTCAAAACCTCCAGTATACTGTTATTCTTTATCCTTTCCCTGAACTCTTCATCACTGATGCTCTTCTTAAACCCGAGATAGATATAGGCATCTTTTGCAGAGTCAAGGATATACCAGAATTCGGTCTTCCCGTTCTCATTTTCATGCTTCAGAGCATATTCATCATCCGGATGAACCTGTATCGAAAGATCCTTTGCAGCATCTATAAGCTTCACAAGCATAGGGAAAGTCTTGAAGGAAGCGGCATTCTTCCCCAGGACACCGGGGCCTTTTTCATCTATATATTCTTTCAGGGTTCGCCCCTTTGTCCCGCTTTCATCTATCAGGGACAGTCCCTCGGGATGACAGGAAAGGACCCAGGCCTCAGCCAGAGGATTAAGATCGCTCTCCACGCCGTAATCCTTCTTTAATCTGTCCCCGCCCCAGATATAATCCTTACAGGCAGGTTTTATTTTAAGAATATCCAAATCTTAATCTCCTTATTTCACACTACAAACTGCTATGATAAAGGAATTTCCTTATTTTTTCAAGGATGGGATATCAGTGGCACTTGATATTTTTTATCACTGCATTTATAGTAAACCTCGATGAAGGATTTAATTAAAAAGATCAGCGCATACTTATATAAAAACACATGCTTTTTATACTGTTCCTTTGCCCTGCTGCAGCTCGTTTTCATGTTCTACCAGTGCGGAAAACAGTCCATGTGGCTTGATGAGATGTCTTTTCTCGGCACCATTACAAAGGATAAAAATGTCTTTGACATTCTTATGATGTATCTAAAGGTGGATGTGACGAATCTTCCCCTCTTCCCCCTGGCAGCGGCCCTCTGGTACAGGATAATGCCTGCAAACGACAGACTTATGCTGCTCCTTCCGGAGATCGCATCCTCACTGTCCCTTATAGTCACGGCTCTTATGGCAGAGCGAAATTTCGGAAAAAGAGAAGGTATCTTTTCCGCGGCTCTTATGCTGATCTCCCTCCGTCCCGTACTTAACTGCGGCTTTGAACTGAGATCTTATGCCTTTATGCTGTTATTTTCATCCCTGACCCTGTTTTTCTATTTTGAAAAAAACAGAGAACCCGAAAAAAAGAACCTGTTATTATTTGGACTGTCTCTGCTGCTTCTTTTATTCACACATTATTCCGGAGGGATGCTTGCAGCGGTCCTGGGATTCACCGATCTTATCCCCTCGTTAAGAAAAAAAGAGATAAAGCCTCTGATACCCTATTTCGCCGCAGTATTGCTCTTTATCCCCTGGTTCATCCTCATGCTCTTCAATAAGGAAAAGAGCATAGGATCCTTCTGGACGGATCCTCCCACCATACCGGATATTGCAAGGACTTTGAAATATCTGCTTTCAAATAACGAGGCGATCTATGTTATCTTCATCTTTTCAATTATTATAACACTTGTTCTTTTTATCCGCTGTATATTAAGGGACCGGGAGGACAGGACGGTTCTTGATTCTCTAAGACTCATATCATGCATATTCATCATGATACTGGGAGTCTTTGTATACAGCGCCTACATTAATCCCGGCGGCGGCTTTTTCCTGAAAAGGTATTTTATAGTCCTCCTCCCCGCTGTTTTCTCTGTCACATCCTTCGGGCTTATAAGAGCGGTGGATCTTTTATGCTTCGGAAAGCCTAAAGACAGCGGTATTACCGTTTTTTCCGTCATCACTGTTTTCGTACTTGTGTATTTCGGTTTCATCAATCTGTCCGAGATCAGGGAGACCTCGGGAAAGAGCGCTGAAACCTTCAGGGAAGCAGCGGCATATGTACGGGAGGCCGGAGTCCTTAACGGAGACGAAAAGTCGGCTCTTGTCTGCACCGTTAATCCCCGGGCTACCGACGGTTTTTCGGAATACTATGTGCGAAAGGGAGGCAGGGAAAGGCCTCTGAATAACATCAGCCTTCAGGGAGAGGATCCGGTAAGTGAGTTATCAAAATATGACAGGCTTTACTTTGTCTATGTCCACCGGGATCCGGAAAAACTCGATCCTGCCATAATGGAAACCATAAACCGTGATTTTCAGCGGACAGACCTGAATGAAGAGGTAAAAGCCGCTGTTTATGTAAGGAAAGAAAAGGATATCGAATAAGTGTTTGATTTTTCCCCTTTATAGTGATAATATGTTCTTCAGGAAAACACATGTTTGGACGGTTCATGCCGTCATACACAAAATTCAGGTGGAAATAATATGTCAGACATCAAACTTACGGATAAGCAGCGTGAGATACTTACGTTTATAAAGGAATGTGTTCTTGAAAAGGGCTTTCCCCCTTCTGTCAGAGAGATCTGTGATGCGGTACACCTTAAATCCACTTCCTCAGTTCATTCCCAGCTTGCCACCCTTGAAAAGAAGGGAGTTATCAGACGGGATCCCACAAAGCCCAGGACTATAGAGATACTTGATGAGGATTTCGGCTCACTCCGCCGGGAGATGACCAGTATCCCCATTGTTGGACAGATTGCCGCCGGAAGCCCCATTCTCGCGGAACAGAATATAGAGAATTATTTCCCCATTCCCGTTGACATGCTGCCAAAGGGCGTGCTCTCAAAAGAATCCTTTGTTCTCAGGGTAAAGGGCGAAAGTATGATAAATGTGGGGATAATGGACGGGGATCTCATATTTGTAAAGGCCACAAATTCCGCCAGAAACGGAGATACCGTGGTGGCTCTTCTGGATGATTCGGCCACGGTAAAGACCTTCTATAAGGAGAACGGACATATCAGACTGCAGCCGGAAAATGACAGCATGGAACCCATTATAGTTAATGACTGCAGGATCCTCGGGACCGTATTCGGGGTTTTCAGGTTGTACTGAGTCCCTTTTGTATCCGGTCAGAATTCGATGATGCCTTCGGTCTCGTTGTATCTATGCAATATCTTCTTTATCTTCTCTGTAGGGGTGAGGACCTTGTCCATTGAGACATCATGATTTGAGAAATCTATGATGGACGCCAGGAACTTGCCCATATCAGCCGTCTCATACCACTCCCTGTTCAGCAGTTCAGGTATCCTGTAGGTGAGATTTGTTGTGATGATCTTATCAAATATACCGTTTTTGTAGCCTTCATCAAAGAGACTTAGACCGTCGGTGAAAATACCGAAGGTACAGCAGATGAATACTCTCTTTGCGTTCATCTTCTTTAATTTGTAGGCAGTATCCAGCATGCTGCCGCCGGAGCTTATCATATCATCAACGATGATGACATCCTTCCCATCCACATTTTCTCCCAGAAATTCATGGGCAACTATGGGGTTCTTCCCGTCAACCACCTTTGTGAAATCCCTTCTCTTGTAGAACATTCCGGTATCTGCGCCCATAACTCCGGCAAAATATACGGCTCTGTGCAGCGCTCCCTCATCAGGACTCACTATCAGGAGATGCTCCTTATCTATGGTCATATCTCCCACATTTCTGAGAAGTGCCCTCATAAACTGGTAAAACGGAGTGAAATTATCGAAACCGATAAGCGGAGCCGCATTCTGAATGGAGGGATCATGGGCGTCAAAGGTGATGAGCCGCCCCACTCCCATGGATGAAAGTTCCTCCAGCATCAGAGCACAGTCCAGTGATTCCCTGGAATTTCTCTTATGCTGTCTGCCCTCATACATAAACGGCATAACGATAGTTATTCTATGTGCCTTCCCGGCGACTGAGGCAATGAGCCGCTTTAAATCCTGATAGTGATCATCCGGAGAATAGATATTTTCATGTCCGTACATCTCATAGGTCATGGACCGGTTCAGGACATCGCAGAGGATGTAGAGGTCCTTGCCTCTTATGGATTCGTTCAGCACCCCCTTGCCCTCTCCCGATCCGAAGCGGGGCGTGGAGTGTTTTACAAGAAAGCTGTCGGAAACATATCCTTCAAAAGCCGGGCTGTCGTGATAGGGACGGTTATTGTCCCTTCTGAATGAAATAAGATAATCGTTCACTTCATTTCCCAGTTCCTTTATATTGTCCATTACTATAAGACTTAAAGGCGCAGCCGGCATTCTGTTCTCAAGGATACTGTTTAACATTTCATTTCTCCATATAATCAAAAGCGTTCTTTATCCACCGGATCTCCTCCGGGCAGATGGCAATAACATCATAACGGTAAGAAAAGGATTCATCAAGTGAAAATTTGCTCCTGAAATGATCCGAAACCCTGCAGATCTTTCGCTGTTTTCCCTTTGTCACGGCTTCAGAGGGATCCATCCTGTCCCTTTCCTTTCTGAACTTTACCTCTCCGAAGCAGATCACATTATCCGGATCCGAATAGATCAGATCTATTTCCCCCATCCTGCAGCTGTAATTTTTTTCAATTATCCTGCAGCCCTGTTCTTCAAGGTATTTCGCGGCCTTTGATTCCTCCGTACTCCCCAGGGAACGGGTGCTGTCATGATCAAAGGGAGGATCCTCCCTATCTCTTGTTTGCATTGTAGATTTCCATCTTCTGCTTTAATTTATCCATTCTGTCAACAAAGACCAGGACCTCCGCCACTACCTCATAGAGTTCCGGAGGAATGGCGTCACCGATCTCAAGGCTGGACAGAGTATCAGCCAGTTTGCTGTCCTCATGGACCGGAACATCAGACTCTTTTGCGGTCTCGATGATCTTTTCCGCAATGGCGCCCTTTCCCGAAGCCACCACCGTAGGCGCTATATTTGCGGGATCATAGGCTATGGCGACGGCTGTTTTGACTTTTTCCTTCCCCTTATCTTCCTTCATGTCACGCCCTTATATCAAATGATGTGGTCTGGATAAGCTTCTCATTTGTACCGCGGTTGAACATTATATCAGGAACGTCCCTCTTTTCCTTGTTCAGAGACACATCAGAATGCATCTTATAACCCCTCTTTCCCAGAGCCTCATCCAGTTCATGCAGGTGCTCACCGATAAAGTCCAGCATGGAATCGTCCTGCATGATAAAATGAGTCTTCACATTATCCCCGTTTGTCATCTGTACATGGATATCCATGGTTCCGAGATGCTGCATATCGAGATGTAGAAGGGCCGACACATTTCCGTCCTTCTTTGCCAGGTTCTTTTTATTTGTGTAGACATAGAGATCCCCGTGGGCCTTATCCTCGTTCATCTTCAGCGGAAGCTGCATATAGGTCATCACGTTGTTTAACTGATTCATGAAATCCACATTGGATCTTAAGTTATTCATGCCCTGGGCTAAGGGCGAGGAGCCGCGACCCGTATTATTAAGGAATTCCAGGGCTTTCTCCGTATTTTTTACCACTCTTTCGTAGTAATCCTTAACCCTCTCCTTATCCGCCACCTCTTCGGGCTCCATAAGAAATTCATTTGTGATGCCGTTATTTAATAAATGCTTATATTCCGGGCTTCTGATAAGTTCTCTTAAAGCCTGCCTGATCTCAGGGCTGTCGCCCTCACCCTTTTCAAGAAGCGCTCTGGTAAGATCCAGGGTGTCATGGGCGCTGATGCTTCCGTCCGCCACCTTTGATGAAAGGGCTTCCGGAAGGCCGGCGGCTTTCATTTTATCTGCCAGGTTTTCCGCCCCCTCCTTGCCTAAAAGAGTATGTACATCATCCGTCACATGACCCGTAAGATCTTTGAAAAGGGGAGTGTCTCTGCTTTCCGTCACTCCGGCTTCTTTTAAGGCAGCTTTCTCCGGCACTTCGCCTTCTTTCGGCGTACCCGTAAGAGCCTCTTTATCCGGGATTTCACCCTCCTTCACACCTTCGTTTACATTATCCCGGTTCTTAAAACTATCATCAAGGGATCTCAGTTCTTCTCCGTCAAGGCCAAGTAACGCCGCAGCCTTGGAAAAATCCCCATTTTCTGCGTTATTTAACGCCTCAGACAGTTTTGACAGATTATCCGCCCCGGAAGAAACCTCATCAAAAAAAAGCCTTGTGATCTCTCTGTTTGACTCCGGGCTCTCACCCGCTATCTCAGTAAACCCCTTAGACAGGGTGTCAAGACTGTCAGCGATCTTGTACTGACTGTTCTTATAAGCTTCAAATTCCTTTATATTGTCTTCTGTAAGAGGGATATTGAGCTCGGTCATCTGGACTATGCTCTTCGGATCTGCCAGGGGAAACTTTGCCGCCATTGAGGCCATGCCCTGGAGGGATCTTGAATCTATGGGAAGTCCCCGTTCCATCATGGATGTCACCAGATCTCCGTTCTGCTTTGTGATGGGAAGACCGGCTGCATTCAAGGCCTTGGCCACGGCGCTGTTCCCGTCCAGATTGGCATAGAGGGGTGTAAGGCTTATCCTGGATTCACTGGCTCCGCTGACGGTAAAGGAAAGGGTCTGCCCCATGGTAAGCCCCATATTTTTTGACAGAAAGGCGTTCAGTCTGGTGTTGTCCCCGAGAAGTAGTTCCACCGTTCCGTCCTCATTCATACCCACAACCTGACCGGAAAAGGTGTCTCCGGCCTTCACATAGCGTATGGCGTCCTCCGGAACTGTAGCCATCCTCTGCTGGGTGGTCACCTCGGAAACAGACTGTGTGTTGTTTATCCCCGAATTCAGGTCGTAGATACCTGTATTGGAATTGACATTGATATTCATATAAAATTACCGATATAGCTGACCCTGTGGATCTCCGAGGGTCCGAGAGACTTTAACGCCCTGATATGCTCTTCGCTTCCGTAGCCCTTATTGGAGGAAAAACCGTATCCTGGGTATTTCTTATCCATTTCCGTCATATAAGCATCCCTCCAGACCTTGGCGATTATGGATGCGGCGGCAATGGAAGCGGACTTTGCATCACCCTTTATTATGGGCACCTGCTTAATATCCACCCCGGGTATTGTAACTGCATCATTTAATAATATATCGGGTTTTCGGGAGAGATCCTTAATGGCATCCCTCATGGCTTCGTATGTGGCGTTCAGAATATTGATCTCATCGATCCTCTTTTCATATACCATGCCGATGCCAAAGCTCACCGCCTTCTCACGTATCTCCGCGGAAAGCTCCTCCCTTCTTTTGGCTGAGAGTTTTTTCGAATCATTGAGATAAAGGATATCGCAGTCCTTTGGAAGGATCACGGCGGCAGCCACCACGGGTCCCGCCAGGGGTCCCCTTCCCACCTCGTCGATACCGCAGATATATTCATAAGATCCGTACTCCCTTTCAAAAGAGAACATCTCATACATCCGCTTTTTCTCGGCTTCCAGGGCAAGAATACGTTTTCTTGCAGTATTTACAAGATTTTGTACACCTGCCCTCTCATCACCGCCATATATTGTTATAAAGTCCGAAAATTCGTTTTCCTTCAAGGAATTGAGTTTTTTTCTTATTTCACCAACGGACTCCGCCATTACTCGATCACCCCAAACTTTTTAAATGGTCTCAGCCTTAAAAAGACCTTTCCGATTATCATGCTCCTGTCGATATTTCCAACGTCATAGCTTCTGGAATCCACGGAGTCATTCACATTGTCTCCCATCACAAAATACTCGTGATCATTTAAGGTGATCTCCGTTGACGCAACCCCGGCATTCATTATCACATCCCGGTTATATTTATAGGGAAGCACATGGGAATCCACCATAATGACTCCCTCCCGGATCTGTACCGTCTCTCCGGGAAGGGCGATGATACGCTTCACATAATAGACCTTGTCCGAAACCGAATAGGGAAAAACAATGACGTCAAAGCGCTCCGGTTCCCTGAAACGGTAAGTCAGCTTGTCCACAAGCAGGGAATCCCCGTCGCTTAAAGTGTGTTCCATGGAATCGCCGCTGACTACAGTACGCTGCAGCGCAACGCCCTTGATAATAAGTGTCAGTAATAGGATTATCAGGATATAAAGACTATATCCCGCGAATTTCTTGATCCTTTTCATATCCTGCGTGTTCAGGCACCCTGTCCAGTGTGATGCGGCCGAGCTTTCCGCTTCTGAAATCATTGATTATGAGCGAAACAGCCTTTTCGGTGTCAGGCATGCCACCCTTTTTCAGGGCATTCCTGTTTTCCGCCACTTGAAATAACATCTCATCCACAGACATCTCTTCTGTGATCCCGTAAGTATTATATAATATCTCCGGACTTATGGCACTTATTTCCCGTAAAAACCGCCTCGCCATATCATCCCTGTTCAAAACCTCATCATTCATGGATCCGATGAGCGCAAGATGAAAGCCCGCCGTGTCATCATCGATCTTAGGCCAGAGGATCCCCGGGGTATCCAAAAGCTCCAGATTCTTTCCCAGCCTGACCCATTGCTTTCCCTTTGTTACCCCCGGCTTATTCCCGGTCTTGGCCACAGCCTTTCCCGCATAGGAATTGATGAAGGTTGACTTCCCGACATTCGGGATACCTAAGACCATGGCCCTCATGGGTCTGAAGATTATCCCCTTCTTCTTATTCTTCTCTATCTTCTCCCTGCAGGCAGTCTGAACTCCGTCATCAATGCTGCGGAGACTTTTCCTGTTCCTTGAGTCAAGAGAAACAGCCGTTATTCCATTTTTCCTAAAGTACTCCTTCCACTCCTTCGTGGATCTTTCATCGGCGAGATCCGCCTTATTTAAGAGCACCATCCTGGCCTTTCCCTTTGCCAGGCTGTCTATATCCGGATTTCTGGTGGAAAGCGGGGCTCTGGCGTCGAGAAGCTCGATCACGAGGTCTATTATCTTAATATCCTCCTCCATGGCTCTCTTAGCCTTCATCATATGTCCGGGGAAATAATTATAAGAACTCATTGTACAAAACCTATGCCTGTGTCTCCTCCAGCCATGTGGAACCAGGCCTTTCCGGTGATATGCTTTCTGTGAACACAGCCTAAATTTGCAGAGCGGCTGTCCTCTGAAGAATTGCAGTTATCTCCCATAAGGAAAAATTCGTCTTCCTTAAGGACCATCTCATCCCCGGCTATTCCGGGATCCGCGATCATGTCATCAAACATATCGCTCTTCGGCTCCCCGTTTAGATAGAGGATGCCGTCTCTTATCACAAGGGTGTCCCCCGGCACTCCAACCACCCTTTTTACGGACAAATGGGCATTTGCATTGCCGTTTGGAAGAAAGGCCACCACATCACCTCTTCCCGGGGCCACCAGATTGTATACCACCCTGTTCAGGAAAATGACCTGCCCGTTATAGAGAGAGGGTTCCATGGAGGAACCGATGACCGTGGTCTTTATACCC
Organism: uncultured Lachnospiraceae bacterium; assembly: GCA_902797705.1. GTDB lineage: Bacteria > Bacillota > Clostridia > Lachnospirales > Lachnospiraceae > NK4A144. Next base: position 9,669 of record CADBTX010000273.1, read on the forward strand.
AGGGTATATACAAAGAAATAGGCAAGAAGAGCACCCAAAAAAACCATAAAAAGCCAGCTTGAGAATAAAGCCAGCTTTTCATTGGTGATCATCTTTTCTTTTTTGTAGAAACTTAAGCCTTTGTGTTTAGCCATTTTCCGAAGATCAGTCTACTATCTCCTTAAGCTTGGAACGCTTTCCTGTCCTCTCACGAAGGAAGAAGAGCTTAGCACGTCTTGCCTTACCTGAACGGATAACTTCAACCTTCTCAACATTGGGTGAGTGGATGGGGAAGGTCTTCTCAACTCCCACGCCATAGCTGTTCTTTCTAACAGTAAAGGTGGATCTGTTGCTGCCGCCCTGCTTCTTGATGACGGTTCCTTCAAAGATCTGAACCCTGGACTTGTCTCCCTCAGTGATCCTGTTATGAACCTTAACGGTATCTCCCACGGTAAACTGAGGAACCTCTTCCTTTAACTGCTCTTTCTCCAGTTCCTTGATGATTTCTGCGTTTAACATTTATTACCTCCATACGTACCCGATATTGTTTTGTACCACATGACTCCGCAATATCCGGCAATTTGACGTTCTTAACACCATTTTTCTGGCGCACAAGCGCCGGTGACAGAGGACCATCTCCTAAAGGCTTGTAATTAAGCCCCACGATTGACTAGACTACCATAATAAGAGGAAAATTGCAAGTAGCATTTGTTGCAAAGGCCGTCAAAATCCCTTTTACCGCAGATCTCCGCAGGTTTTTACAAGGGCTTCGGCACACTTCAGGCCGTCAATCGCTGCGGACATGATGCCTCCTGCGTATCCCGCCCCTTCGCCTGCGGGAAAGATCCCGGGTACGGATGAAAGAAAATATTCATTTCTTAATATCCTTACAGGAGAGGAGGTTCTGCTCTCCACCCCGGAAAGAAGCGTATCGGGATGGTCAAAACCCTTGATCTTATGGGAAAAATCATGAAAAGCGGATATAATATCACTTGATATAAAATCCGGAAGGATATTTCTTATATTTCCAAAACTGAAGTCTCCCTTGCATTCCGGCCTGATATCGCCGAAGAATCCGCTAAGGCGGCCAGCCTTAAAATCCTCAAGTCTCTGACAGGGTATCTTTCCCATGCATTCCATGAATGCCCTCTTTTCCAGTTCTCTTTGGAACTCCATGCCGGAGAGGACTCCCCTGTCACCGTATCCCATGGAGATAAAATCCTTTGGCTCAACGGTGACCACTATGGCGCTGTTTGCGTTTTTCCCGTCGCGGCCGGAATAGCTCATGCCGTTAATACAAAGACTGTCCTTTTCACTGGAGGAATTGACCACATATCCTCCGGGACACATGCAAAAGCTGTAAACTCCCCTTCCGTCTCCTGCCCTGAAGGTCAGTTTATAGTCCGCAGCCCTAAGATATCTGTCATGTCGGGCGCCGTACATGGCTTCATCTATCATCTCCTGGAGATGCTGCACCCTGACACCAACTGCAAAGCCCTTTCCCTCCATCTTCATGTGCCTGTCATGAAGATAGCTGAAGGTCTCCCTGGATGAATGTCCGATGGACAGGATCAGCTTATTACAGGGAAGGAGCTCCTCCTTATTGATACAAACAGCACTTAAAACCCCGTCCCTGTCGGTTTCAAAGCCGTCAAACCTGGAATTGAACCTGACTTCTCCACCATGTTCCAAAATATCACGCCTGATATTTTTAACTATATTCTTTAGAACATCCGAACCAATATGGGGCTTATTCTCAATAAGTATCCTTTCATCCGCTCCGAAGCGCACAAAGGTCTCCAGCACAAAGCCCGTCCGGTTTTCCCTGTCCTTGATCCCCGTCGTAAGTTTTCCGTCGGAAAAGGTACCGGCTCCCCCCTCTCCGAACTGCACATTGCTCTCCGGGTCCAGAACTCCCTTTTCCCAGAATTCCCTGACCTTTTCAGTCCTTATATCCACCGGATCCCCACGTTCGATAACGATCGGCTTAAATCCGGCGCATGAAAGATACAGCGCCGCAAACATCCCTGCCGGGCCAAAGCCCACAACCACCGGCCTTGGAGCATTTAAGGGAATATGAGGGAGCCTGGCGATACTGTAGGTTTTTTTCTCATATAGAGAAACCCTTTTATCCTTCACCTTTTTAAGGATAAGATCCTCATTCTCCGCTTTGACGCTTACGGAATAAATATAGAGGATCTCCCCCTTTCTTCTTGCGTCCACCGATTCCTTTAATATCTTCAGGTCGTGGATCATAAGGGTACGGATCCTCAAAATCCCGGAAGCCTTCTTCAAAAGCTCCTCATTATTCAGTTTATGATCCGAGCGGATCTCATTTATTCTAATCACAGGTGTTTCTTATTCCCGAACCATGGTTCCCATATAATAAAATCCCAGAGCCTCATCCAGCCTTACATCCACGATCTCCCCGATAAGCGACCTGTCACCCTTAAAGTGAACCACGGTATTCTGAGGGATCCGGCCTGTCAGCATTTCAGGATCCTTTTCATTTACATCCTCCACAAGCACCGGCATTATCCGTCCCACAAAGCGCAGGGTCTGCTTTCTGGCTGTTTCCTGCACTGTTTTAAGTACCCTGTCAAAGCATTCATGAATCTTTTCATCAGTCATGGCAAAATCCATTGAAGCTGCCGGAGTGCCTGTACGTCTTGAATAGATAAAGGTAAAGGCACCGTCAAAGAGGGCTTCCTTTATGACCTCAACGGTCTCTTCCGCGTCCGCCTCCGTTTCCGTGGGAAAGCCAACGATAATATCGGATGTTATTGCAATATCCGGTATCTTCTCCCTTAATTTCCTTACAATGGAAAGATAATCTTCCCTGCTGTAATGGCGGTTCATGGCTTCAAGGACCCTGCTGCTTCCGGACTGAAGGGGCAGATGGAGATGGGCGCAGATCTTTTTTGACCCGGCCATGACCTCGATCAGATCATCGCTTAAGTCCTTTGGATGGCTCGTCATAAAGCGTATCCTTTTAAGTCCCTCTATCTTTTCCGTTTCCCTCAGAAGCTCCGGGAAGGATATCTCCGGTTTAAGGCCCTTTCCGTAGGAATTGACGTTCTGCCCCAGGAGCATGACCTCCTTAACCCCGTCATCCACCAGATTCTCTATCTCCCTTAAAATATCCTTAGGCTCCCTGCTCCTCTCCCGGCCCCGGACATAGGGCACGATACAGTAACTGCAGAAATTATTGCAGCCAAACATAATATTGACACCGCTCTTATAGGGATATTTCCTGTTGCTGGGAAGAGCCTCCACTATATCCTTCTCATCCTTCCAGATATCGATGATCCTTGATCCGGAGGAGATCCTGTAGTAGAGAAGCTCCGCCAATTTATAGATATTATGGGTTCCAAAGATAAGGTCAACCTGGGGATAGGAGGCTTTTATCTTTTCAATGACTGTGGGCTCCTGCATCATGCAGCCGCTTAAAACTATTAAAAGTCCGGGATTTTTATCCTTCAGTCCCTTCAATACACCCAGTCTGCCGAAAACTCTCTGACTGGCGTTATCCCTTACCGTACATGTATTGTATAAAATAACGTCCGCTTCTTCTTCCTCACCTGAGATATCAAAGCCCGATACTTCAAGGGTTCCGGCCATTTTCTCGGAATCTCTCTCGTTCATCTGGCAGCCGAAGGTCTGGATAAAAGCCCTGGGCCTAAAACCCTTCTTTCTCTGAAACTCAGAAGAATTCTCACGGAGCTTCTTCATAAACCAATACTGCCTTAAGGGCTCCGTTTCCGGAGGGGGCGAAGAAATGTCCATATCTTCAATTTTTTTTTCGATAGAAATATCCATTCAGCGGATAACCTTTTTTTCCGTAATAATCATATCCACAGGAACATCTTTTTCGTCCATAGGCACCTGGTCCACCACCTGGCAGGCAAAGCCGAGAGCGATCTTCCACACCACTCTCTCATAGCCCTTTTCCCTTAAATACCTGTCATAATAACCCCTGCCGTAGCCAAGACGGTTAAACTTCCTGTCAAAGACGGATCCGGGAACCAGGATCATATCAGGCGTATAGTCCACCGCCTTACATTCTCCGGTGGGTTCCGGTATTCCCATATCGCTCTTTCTTATGTCGGAGATCTTCCTTATCTCGTAGAACTCCATCCTTTCTCCGTCCAGTACCCTGGGAAGAGCCACCTTTTTCCCGGAATTGATCATCTTAAATACGGAGTTCATGGTCGGCACCTCGGTACCGAAGCCCGCAAAGGCAAAAATATACTCAGCATTCTGATACTCCGGCAGATTAAAGAAATTCTCAAATATCCTTATCCCTGCCTTCTCCCTTTCCATGGGAGTCATACATTCACGAAGGAGTATGATACGGTTTCTCAATATCTCTTTATTTTCCCTAATTTCGGTATTATCTCCCATCAATCGTCCTCCAAAAAGTCAGGCAAATAAAAATCCGCTATCTTCTTTGCATGGATATAGGTCCCGATGTCTTCACCGGCTATTATCCTGTGGATATTATTAAGATCCTTCGCATTTGCAATGATCATATCCGCTCCGGACGAAACCGCAATGTGGGCCGCCTTAAGCTTTGTGGCCATACCACCTGTACCTCCCACGCTTCCGGTGCTCTTCTTTCCGTATGAATCCACCTCATCCGTAAGATCCGTGATCTCCGGGATAAAGGAAGCATTCTTATTTTTTCTGGGATCGTCGTCATAAAGCCCGTCTATATCCGATAATAAAATGAGGAGATCCGCTTCCGTAAGGGCTGTCACCATGGCGGATAAGGTATCATTGTCCCCCAGCTCTATCTCATAGGTGGAGATGGTGTCATTCTCATTCACAACCGGTATCACTCCAAGCTTCAGCAGCTCGGAAAAAGTATTCTGCGCATTATAGCGGTTAAGATCGTTTCTTATGGTGCGCTTGGTCATAAGGACCTGGGCCGTAAGCTGGTTATATTCGGAAAAAAACTTCTGATAGATCATCATGAGCCTGGCCTGTCCAATGGCAGCAGCTGCCTGCTTTATCTGAAGCTTCTCATCACGGCCCTCATCATTCCTGGCTTCGCCACTGTAATAAACATCCTTGATATTGGCGGCCTTAAGTCCAACGGAAATGGCCCCCGACGAAACAAGGATCACATCCTTTCCCCCGTTATGCAGATCCGTGAGTTCCCTCACCAGCTTCTCTATCCTGATAAGATCCGCTCCCCCGGTCTCCTTATGGGTAATGGAGCTGGAACCGATCTTAATCACTATTCTTTTATGCCCTTTGAAATCCCTCAACTATTCTCACCTCTTATCTCTCCGGTGCTCTCCGGATCCCGGAGATCTTCCTCTCCTCTGTATTTTACGCAGATTTTAACATCTGGAAATAATAATATCAATTAGAAACCCTGTCCGGATCTCCTGCGGCATATCCTGCGGCGAGACCGCTCGCAAAGGCAAAGTGGAGATTAAATCCACCGCAGTCCCCGTCAGCGTCCAGACACTCCCCTGCAAAATACAGACCCTCTATCCCCTTGGCAGAGAGGTCGGGATTCAGGGAATCCGCGTGCACTCCCCCTGAGGTAACCTGGGAAACATTGAAATCCCCGGTCCCTGTTACATGGAAACGCATATTTTTTATCATGGAAGCAATGTCCCTAAGATCCTTGTCACTTAGAACATCCGGGAGATTCCTTGCACCGAAAAGTTCCCTCCCCAGTTTTTCATCAAGCTTTAAGGCCAGTCTCTCAGAAAAGATACCAAGAAATAGTTCTGTCTTTTCATCCCCTTCTCCCATGGACTCCCATCTTTTTTTAAGCAGAGAATATATACTGTCCTCATCAAGTTCCGGAAGGAGATCCACCATGATATGGCATTTCCTTCCCTCAGAAAGAGCACGAGAAGCCCTTCCCGAAAGATCAAAGATCAGTATCCCCGAGGGTCCCTGATCGCCGGACTGCAGTTCCCCGGAGGAGCTGCCGCTGTATTCACCGTCGATAAAGAGTTTCACTGCGGCATAGGTCCTTACCGTATTGTCATTAAAAAAAATATCGCCGGAGATCATACGGGTCAGGGCGGGATACGGGGGAGCCACCTTTAAGCCGAACTGCTCCGCAAAATAATATCCATCCCCCGTGGAACCGGTCTTTGGAGCCGACTTGCCGCCTGTGGTTATTATCACAGCATCATATTTTACTTCATATCTTGATCTCTTATTGGTCTTAAGGTGATTAAGGGTGAGGAAAAAGCCTCCGTCGGACCGATCGATATTTTTGACCAGAGTGGAGACATGCAGATCAACCTTCCTTGCTTTTAGTTCCGCGATCAGAACATCATTAACACTTCCTGCAGAATCCGATCTCGGATAATATCCTCCGTTTTTTTTGTGATAGAGGAGACCAAAGGAGGAAAAGAGCTTAAGTATGTATTCCTTATCGTAAAAAGTTATCAGCGGAGAAAGAATGCCCTTTTCCCTTATGCTCCCCCGGAACCTTTCCTCTGAAGGAGCATCATTTAGAAAATTACACTTTCCGTTTCCTGTCTGCAAAAGCTTTCTTCCCGGATATTCATTTTTTTCAAACAGGGAGACCCGGGCGTTTTCCGAGGCCGCAATGGCAGCCATCATTCCGGAAGCCCCGGCTCCGATCACAGCCACTCTTCTCATTATCAAAGTATCCTGAATGCCCGGAGCACTCTTACAAAGGCCGCTCCTCCGGGGATCTCCGAGAGTTCTTCCTTCCGTATGCCCTTAAGCTTCAGCACGGAGATAAAGTAGATCACGGAGCCGAAGGCGATGGACATAAGGGTGCTTATCAGATTTCCGGTCAAAAGGGTAAAAAGCTTGTATATCGCAAATACCACAATGCCCATGACCAGGGCCGATATCGCAGGTATTATAAAGGTTCTCACTATCTCCTGCTTGTAATGAAGGTATCTTCTTATGGAGAACTGATTCATAAGGCACATGAGCACCGAGAACAGCAGTCCGGAGAACACCACTCCATATATCCCCATATCAAATCTGTCCATCATGATATAAAGGGCTGCTATATGGATAACAAGGGCTATCGCAGAGTGTCTTACGGGAACCTCCAGATGATTTATGCCCTGAAGTATACCGTTACTCAGAGTGGATATGGAGGTGAAAAGTATTGTCACCGCTCCCACAGAGAGCAGCCTGGCGGCAAGATCCACATCTCCGGTAAAGAGCATGGATAATATGGGCTTGGAAAGCACGGCAAAGCCCACTGTACAGGGGAAGGCGATCAGCATGGTGAAACGCATGGCGGAAAAGATCTTTCTCTTTGCGCCCCTTACATTATCGCTGGCCATACATGCTGTAAGGGTTGGCACCGTGGAAGAACACATAGCGTTGGCGAAGGCCACCGGAACATTGATAAGGAGACGGTATTTCCCGGAATATATCCCCCATATCCTGGTCTTCTCCGCATCTGCCCCCTTCATGGACATAAGCTTATTAAAAATACCGTTATCCAGCACATCGGAGATATTGTAGATCGCAGTGCTTAAGATCACGGGAACTGCCGTGAGAACGATAAGCCTTATGATATCACCCATCATCTCGTCCTGATGGGTATCATCCTGAAAAAGCCTCTCCCTCTTCATTGCCGTATTTATGAGGAGAAGGATAAAGATAAGGACGATAAGACCTGACAGGGCACCCATACTGGTGCCAAGTGTGGATCCCGCGGCACCGTAGGCCGGGGCAAAGCTGTCATTTGAAAGCAGGGCCGCCACCCTTTTCCCGTAGGTGAAAAAGGCGGAAGCCGCAAGAATACTCACAATGGCATTGACTATCTGTTCTATTATCTGGGATACCGCAGTGGGTATCATGGTTCCCATTCCCTGGAAATAACCGCGGATAACCCCCATTATCGCAACAATGAGAAGGGTGGGGGCAAAGATCCTCAATGCAATGGCGCTCCTTGGCTCACTCATAAGGGTCCCCGCAAAGAAGTCCGCTCCGAAGAACACCAGGAGACACACTATGGATCCTGAGATAAAAGCAAAAATAAGGCCTCCGTGGAAGACCCTTCTTGAATTCACATATTCATCCCTGGAATATCTGGCAGATACAACCTTGGAAATGGCGAGAGGCAGGCTGTATGAAGAGATGAGAAGCATGATGTTATATATCTGGTAAGCCGCCGCGTAATAACCGTTTCCTTCATCCCCTATGATGTTGGTAACCGGAACCCTGTAGAAGAGCCCGATTATCCTGGTTATTATTCCCGCTATGGCAAGAATGCCTCCCTGGACTATGAAATTGTGGTTCTTTCTTCTACCTGATGACAACCTTATCTCCCATGGTGTCCTGGATGATAAGCACCCATGTCTTCCCCTGGTTCATGACTATCTCTTTTCCGGTATTATCAAAGTATCTGACGGATCCCGTATCCCCGTCGAAGCGGATCCAGGTGCCGTCCCTTGCCATACCGTGTGTAATATATGTCATCTTTCCGCCGGAATGACAGTCAAAGCCAAGATATCCCTTTTCATCAACCACTTCCCAGGAGGAATACTGGAGAATGATATTGTCTACGGCGAGCTGTTCCTTGTTCTCCCCGTCTATCTGCTCTTCACCATATTCGAAACGGTAGTATTTTCCGTCATCCTCGTTATAGTCAAACCAGGGCTTATTGATGAGATATCCCGGCTCCACATGAGTGGCCTTGTAGGCATCATCCGAATCCGGAACTATGATCTCGTTATCCCTGGCGAAGGTGAACTTTCCCTTATAACCGCTGCTGTAGTTTTGATCATAGCCCTTTATCTCTATGCCCTTCTTTATTCCCTTTGCGGAAGCATAGGCATTGTGGGGAGCCACCCTGTCGGTGGTGCGATAAAAGACCGTGTCTCCTTCACTGGAAAGACCGCTTAAGTTGTCCACGAAATCCTGCTCCAGCAGGGGCATGGCATAGGCAGACTGGCCGTAGTGACAGTATATGGCATCAAATTCCAGGGCATAGTATACAAAGTAATTCCTGCATGAACGGACAGAACCTATCTTTTTAAGGTCATCATAATTTTCAAAAATACCCATCATACGGGTAAGGGAGCCCTCTACAACGCATTCATACAAAATGTCCGCCATGGAGGTACCGCTCATGGGCTGGGCTTCCTCGATATTATTCAGCATGATGGCAACAGGCCGGCGTTCACCTATGGACTTGTCCACCAGCTTTCCGGTGAGATAACTCCTTATCTTATCTCCCTCTTCTTCCCTCTTCATACCGTAACTGGAACTGTAGTCATATTCCGCGATAAGACCGCTGGGGTTAACCTCACTTTCCGACACGCTGTGGGCAGCCTCTTCCTGAAAATCGGAATAGGCATTTATATCGGAAACCTCCTCGGATCCGTTTTCCACCTTTTCTACAGGAGCATTGGAAGTTCCACCCTTAGCCCCGCATCCGGAAAGCAGCAGGACCGGGATAAGTGCAAGAGATGATATTGTTAAAAGTATGCCTTTTCTCATCTTCATCACCTTAATATCCCAAGGGATGTAAGGATCTCTTCCTGTTTTGAAAACATAAGCTTCTCATCCTCTTTTTCCTCATGATCAAATCCAAGTAAGTGTAACATACTGTGGGCGATTAGAAAAGCCGCTTCCCTTTCCGGAGAGTGGCCAAACTCCTCTGCCTGTGAAAAGATCCGGTTAAAGCAGATCACAATATCTCCCAGCATAAGCTCCCCTGTCTCGCTGTTAAACCGGTCAAAATCCCCTGTATCAAAGTCCTTCAGATCACCGGGCACCTCATATTCCTGCAGCGGAAAGGAAAGAACATCCGTAACCCTGTCTATCCCCCTGTATTCTCTGTTCAGCCTGCGTATCTCCTCATCATCAACAATAGTCAGGCTGATCTCACAGTCATAGCTGCAGCCGATATATTCAAGTGTCCTAAGTGCAACTTTCCTGTAGAGCCCTTCCAGATCCAGCTCATTATCCGAAGCCGTATTGTCTTCAAAGTATAAAGTCATAATAAAACGCCTGTTTTCTGAAAATCTCGGAGATAATATTCAGGTCGTTCAGGGAAAGATCAGACTGAAGCACCCTTTTTTCTCCCGTAAACTCTTTCATAACTCCTGTTACTAATGAATTATAATCTATCGTCTCCCCGGGATTCTGTTCCTTAGCTTCATAGATCCTCTTAACCATCAGATTTGAAGCAAGCACCGAACCGCTCTCCCTGGAAAGCCTCTTCCCCTTAAGATCATAATACTCAAGGATACCGTCTATTATCTCCCGGGGAAATTCCCTTTCATGGAGCATGGAAAGAGATTTTTCGGCCACATTCTCGTTTTCGCCCCGTAAGACCCCGATCCTGCAGTAATACCCGGTTCCATTTGCCTTCAGGCGGTCAAGCCCCATCCTCTCCAAAAGAATATTGGTGAGGTGGAGGGAATGGATCATCCTGTCATACTCCTTCCTGTTCTCCTTCTTCAACCTCTGCAGGAGCTCATACTCCGGGTCAAGAATGCTGCTTAAAAAGTTTTCATACTTATCCAGCACATTTTCATAGATCTTCGGGCTCATGACAAGGATGATGATGAAGCTGAAAACCAGCCCTATAAAGGGAAATACCACATTTTCCGGTGAAAGCTTCCGCTCTGAAAGAACAGCACAGGCATAGAAGGTCACCGCCGCAAGGGAAATCGTGGAAAAGATCGCATGAGGAATCTGCACCTCCCGGTCAAGGGCAAAGAACAAGATCAGAATAAAGCCCGTGAAAAAAATGTAAAAGAAATACAGTCCGCTTTCATACAGCACCAGAGTCGATATCCCGGTAAAGAGCAGAAGTGCGGAGATCCCCGCAACCGGCCCGCCCAGGATCCCGATAAGGACTGCGGGAGCTGAGATGGGCAGTATGAACTCAAAACAGAATCCGGACAGCAATGAAAGCATCAGCCCGGATAAATAGGTATACACAAAGTATACGGCACCTTCAGTATCCACGTTCACCCTTTTTAAGGGAATGTCGGTCACTATGCAGAGCGCCGCCGCAATAACGGTATTAAGTATCACTTCCTGAATGGAAAAGAACCTGAAATATGATACGATAGCAGTTCCTCCGGTACCTATGACCGGAACAAAGATAAGGAGAGCCAGTGTTGCAGACTTTGAACCGTTATCGCCTGTCTTTCCTTCTGTCAAAACGGTTCCTCCTCATATTTTCTGCTTTTTTGTCATTATCTTTTTTTTCATAATCCTCGTAGGCTTTAACTATCCTCTGAACCAGAGGATGACGGACCACATCAAGGGAGGTGAGATAGATAAAGCCTATGTCATCTATCTTCTTCAAAACCCTTTCCGCCGTATCAAGACCTGAAACCGTCCCCTGTGAAAGATCCTTCTGAGTCTTATCTCCGGTTATCACAACCTTTGAACCGAACCCGATACGGGTCAAAAACATCTTCATCTGGGCAGGTGTGGTATTCTGGGCTTCATCCAGTATTATATAGGCATTATCAAGGGTACGGCCCCTCATATAGGCAAGCGGCGCCACCTCGATAAGACCCTTTTCCATATTTTTCTGAAAGGACTCAGCCCCCATTATCTGATAAAGGGCATCATAAAGGGGTCTAAGATAAGGATCCACCTTACTCTGCAGGTCTCCCGGAAGGAATCCCAGCTTTTCTCCCGCTTCGATGGCGGGACGGGTAAGGATTATCCGGCTCACCTCTTCATTCTTAAATGCAGTGATGGCCATTGCCATGGCAAGATAGGTCTTTCCCGTTCCGGCAGGCCCGATGCCGAAAACTATCATCTTTTCCCTGATGGCATCGAGATAGGCCTTCTGTCCCAGGGTCTTAGGCTTCACAGGCCTTCCCTGGACCGTATGGCAGATCACCTCCCCGTCAATATTCTCCATAAGGGAAGAATTATTTTCCTTTTCAAGGGACATGATATAGTTTACGTTCTGTTCTTCTATGATATTTCCTTTCCGGGACAGCCGTAAAAGCTCATTTAAGACATTCTTTGTCATCTCGGAATTCTTTTCGTCACCGGAGATCATTATCTCACCGTTACGAACTATGACCTCTGTATCGAATTCCTTCTCTATTTTCTTTACAAATACGTCAAACTGCCCGAATACGTTTTTTATATCGTCAGCAGAAATACCGCTAATAGCTGCCATCAAGCTTCCTTTTTATTTATGGTAAGGTTCGCCGCTTTTTATCCTGTAGGCCCTGTAGATCTGTTCCAAAAGTATGACCCTCATAAGGGGATGTGGAAATGTCATTTTAGAAAAACTCAAAGAATAACGGGATCTTTTCAATACATCCTCATGGAGTCCGTCCGGTCCTCCGATGACAAACATTATCCTGCTAACGCCCTTTACTTCCAGATCCTTTAATTTATCGGCAAGTCCGGTACTTGAAAGCGTATCCCCTTCGATCTCCAGAGTTATGGGAAATGCATTATCCGGGATCTTCTCCAGCATCCTGACGGCTTCAGCCTTCGGGTCCGGGCCGTCGGCAACCTCGATGATATTTAGTCTTACGTAGCGGGAAAGCCTTTTTTCATACTCGGCTATGGCCTCCCGGAAATACTTTTCCCTGATCTTCCCGGCGCAGAGAATATCAATTCTCTCCATCTTCCTCTTCAGACCTTTCCTCAAACAGCTCATTGTAGAGATTATCTGTCATATATTCAAGGAAAGAAGGCTCCAGATCCATGAACCTGTCATTCAGACACTTCTTAATGTAACTGCTCCTTAAGAAATACAGATTGATGTCGTCCCTGTCATTTCCCAGAGCCGCCCTGTCAACGCTTTCCGCATCATAAGTGTCAAAGAAGAATCTGCGTATCTCCTCTATCTTTTTATCCTCTCTGTCGGCTTCCTCCGTAAGAGGCTTGATCTTCCTGAAGGAATTGATGCCGATGATGAGAAAGAGAAGGAACAGTGCCGACATGGTGCCGGTGGTGATATATTTCCCCGAGCCGTGAAGGGCGATGGGAAATGCGCCAATATAGAGAAGCAGCACCGCCACAAGCCCCAAAACACCTACTATCAAAAGGGTATAGGCCGAAGAACGGAGATCGTTCACCCTTTCCGATGCCTTCCTGAAGGGCCTTACTGCTGCTGCCGCCCTCTGCTCTTCCTCGGGATCCATGTCCGGCTTTAAGTCCATGGCATTCAAAATATCCCTGTCGGAAAGCCCCTTGCTTCTTGCAAGGGAAATAAAATCCTCGGGGCTTATCTCTACTTCATCGGGCTCATCGCTCTCGGACTTTCTTAAAAGATCTTCCGGGTCGACCCCTTCCTCAAGTTTCTCAACCAGAGGGATATGGCAGTATGCGCAGCTGTCAAATCCCTCCCTGTATTCCGTACCGCATTTCGGACAGATCATCTTCACTCCTGTCTATCTTTAGAGAAGATTTATAATAATCAATGAGTGCTGAGATATTCGTCAATTCCCTTGGCTGCAGCTCTTCCCGCTCCCATGGCGAGAATGACGGTAGCGGCTCCGGTTACCGCGTCTCCTCCGGCGTAAACCTTTTCCTTGCTGGTGGAACCGGTCTCCTCATCGGCCACGATGCACTTCCTCCTGTTTATCTCCAGTCCCTTTGTGGTGCTTGAGATGAGAGGATTGGGGCTGGTGCCCAGGGACATTATAACGGTGTCGCATTCTATCTCATATTCCGAGCCTGGTATCTCAACAGGGCTCCTTCTTCCTGATTCATCAGGCTCTCCAAGCTCCATCTTTATTATCCTGATACCCTTGACCCATCCATTCTCGTCCTCTAATATCTCCACCGGATTCTGAAGAAGGTCGAAGATGATACCCTCTTCCTTCGCGTGATGGACCTCTTCCACTCTGGCAGGAAGCTCAGCCTCGGATCTCCTGTACACCACATGTACCTCGGCGCCGAGACGAAGGGCTGTACGGGCCGCATCCATGGCCACATTTCCGCCTCCCACGACTACTACCTTCTTTCCCCTGGCGATAGGGGTATCGTAATCATCCCTGTAGGCCTTCATCAGGTTGTTTCTTGTGAGGAACTCGTTTGCGGAATATACTCCGAGAGCCTGTTCTCCCGGTATGTTCATGAATTTCGGAAGGCCTGCGCCGGATCCGATATATACAGCGTCAAAGCCCTCTTCATTTAAGAGCGCGTCAACCGTTGTGGACTTTCCGATGACCACGTCGGTCTCTATCTTAACCCCAAGGGCCTTAACATTCTCGACTTCGGGACCCACCACCTTGTCCTTCGGAAGACGGAATTCGGGGATTCCGTAGACCAGCACTCCCCCCGCCTTATGCAGGGCCTCAAAAATCGTAACGTCATAACCAAGCTTCGCAAGGTCTCCCGCACAGGTAAGTCCTGAAGGGCCGGAACCTATGACTGCAACCTTCTTTCCCTTCTTTTCAGCCTTTACCTCGGGCTTTATCCCCATCTCTCTGGCTGTATCTGCCACATAGCGCTCCAGCTTTCCTATGGAAACACTCTCGCCCTTTATTCCCCTTACGCACTTTCCTTCACACTGGCTCTCCTGGGGACAAACACGCCCGCAGACAGCGGGAAGCGCACTGGATTCGGAAATGATCTCAGCAGCAGTCTTTATATCATCCTCTTTTACAGCCTTGATAAAACCGGGAATATTTATTGATACGGGGCAGCCTTCTATACAGCGTGCGTTCTTGCAGTTAAGGCAGCGCTCCGATTCACTCATAGCCTCTTCTTTATTGTATCCAAGGCACACCTCCTCAAAATTGGTGGCCCTTACCTTGGGATCCTGTTCACGTACAGGCACCTTTTTTAACATATCTGTCGGCATTTTTCTTCCTTTCTTCTCCCTAAAGGGTACTATTACTCACAGTTTCCGCATCCGCCGTGGTGGGTATCCCCTTCCTTCATCTTAAGGTAGGCCCTGCCTTCCTCGGTCTTGTAAAGGGACATTCTCTTCATGGCACCGTCAAAATCCACCTTTGAGGCGTCAAATTCGGGGCCGTCAACACAGGCGAATTTCACTTCACCGTCCACCACAAGTCTGCAGGCTCCGCACATTCCGGTTCCGTCAACCATAATGGGATTCATGGAAACAATGGTATGTATCCCTGCATCAAGAGCAGTCTTCGCCGCAAATTTCATCATTATCATGGGTCCTATGGCAACACACACGTCATAGTGGTTTCCGGCATTTATAAGTTCTTCCATAACGCTGGTAACCATACCCTTATGCTTATAGGAACCGTCGTCGGTGGTGAGATGGTAATGCTCTCCTGCCACCTCCTCGTATTCCTTTTCCATTATCAGGAGATCCTTGGTCTTGGTACCAATGACCACATCAAATTCCACATTGTTATCCCTGCACCACTTCACCTGAGGGTACACCGGAGCGGTCCCAAGACCTCCGCCCACGAAAAGATACCTTCTTTTTCTGACTTCCTCTATGGGCTCATTTACAAATTCTGAAGGCTGTCCCAGGGGACCTGTGATATCCGCAATGGAATCCCCGGTCTTAAGTCTTGACAACTTCAGTGAAGATGCGCCGATTATCTGTGTTGTGATGGTTACGGTACCCTCATCCCTGTCATAGTCGCTGATGGTAAGCGGTACCCGCTCTGCAGTCTCATCGGCACGGATGATGACAAACTGTCCGGGTTCGCATGTCTTTGCGATCCTGGGGGCTTCGATCACCTGCTTGCAAATGTTTTCGCAGAGCATCTCTGCTTTTCGGATTTTGAACATTTTACTGATTCTCCTGTCTCTTAGTTTCAATTCCTACAATGCACTATTCTATGATATTTGATCTCTTTATACAAGAAAAAAAATATGTCTCAATAGAACAAAGTAAATCCGTATCTCCCGTCGGGCTTGATATTGGCCCGGTACATCATGCAGCTTACCACATCCACGGCATAGGCTGTGCCGGTGTCCTCAAGGATGCCCTCGGGGCTTTCCAGATATTCATCAATGATATAGTAGGTCCTGCTCCCTTCCTTGGCGGCCTTTGTACACATATACTTATAGTGACCCTTGACCCCGGACTTGTTCCCGTAGATATCGATGAGATTTCCTGTGGCCACAAGGGATGCCGCCACATAATTGGTGGCGTCCTGGGATGAACATACTCCCTGGACATTGAGGTTATATTCCTTCTCCACCACATTTCCCGAAACGCCCTTTGCCGACACGGCCCGGAACTTATAGGTGCTCTTTCCGAGCTGCATGGGAAGCATATGCTCATAGACTTCGGAGGCTTCCGTAGGCTCGCTGCCGTCTGTGGTGTAATAGATGACGGCGGTCTCCGGATCATCGGTCTTGCAGTTTATATACTTCGGCTGGGAATAATTCCCGGAATCCGGTTCTATTTCAGGATCCTTCGGCAGATTGAACTTCACCGTATATTTCATGCTGACAAAGGGACTTGTCATGTCATGGGCATTTATGCAGACAGCAGTGACCACCGTTTCTCCCTCTCCGATATGCAGCGGCCCCATATAGAGCTCCGAGGAGGAATCCGGCTCTGTGCCGTCCAGGGTATAATAGATGTCCCCCTCGTATTCCGAGGAAAGAGTGAGGTCAAACTCCTCATCATAACTGCCTCCCGCCCTGTCAAAATCAGGGGGCACGGTCATATAGTCCCTGAACCTGGAAAAGACATCATTGTCAACGGAACCCGCCACCAGCTTATTGATGTCATCGAATTTTCCCTGATCCTTATAGATATTTATCAGAAGTTCATAAGCCAGGTCGTTCTCGGGATCCAGTACTATAATGCCCTTCAGCACGGAAACGGCGTCATCACTCCTCCCCGACTTGTCAAGGGAATCCGCAAGGGCGATCTGGTCATTGATCTCTAAAAGAGATCCCTCTTCCTTCGATTTGATAAGAGATCTTTCAAAGCCCTTGACCGCCTCGTCATAATTTCCCTTTTCATAGCTTTCCCTGGCTTCATTTAAGAAATGCGCAAGACTGTTTTTTCCTGAATTGTAAAAAAAGATGGCTACAAGAACGACCGCCACCAGGAACAGAGCCCCGGCGGTAACAGCCGCAGCCCGGCGGAACATGCCGATCTCACCCCGGATGACAGGAAGCTTTACCGTATCGGAATCCACTTTCCTGTTGCCATCGGGATCAACAAGCTTACTTAAGGCATCCCTGACCTCATCAGAGTCAACGGCAATGCCCTCGTCTATATTCACATCAAAGTCAGGTACCATCTGGATCGCCCTGCCGCATTTGGGGCAGAACATAAAACCGGATGGTATCTCACTCCCGCAGTCATTACACAACATGTCTTTCAAACCGCCATTTATCCCGGCGAATCATCTCTTCACAGCAAGTAAGGTGTTCTTCATAAGCATCGCTATGGTCATGGGACCAACCCCTCCGGGAACCGGAGTTATCAATGATGCCTTTTCAGCTACGGAGTCAAAATCCACATCGCCGCAGAGCTTTTTCCCGTTATTCTTTTCGGGGTCCAGCCTGTGAATGCCCACATCGATTATCACAGCCCCTTCTTTTACATAGCTCTCGTCTATAAGACGGGGCTTTCCGACAGCGGCCACAAGGATATCGGCCTTCCCTGTTATCTCCTTAATATTCTCTGTCTTTGTATGGGTCACGGTAACTGTGCCGTTTTCACGGAGTAAAAGAAGGGCCGCAGGCTTTCCTACTATATTGCTCCTGCCCATGACAACGCAGTTTTTACCGCTTATCTCCACGTTGTAACTTTTCAAAAGCTCGATAATACCCGCCGGAGTACAGGGCAGAAAACCCTTTTCACCGGTCATAAGGGCGCCGGCGGACTGCTTTGAAAAGCCGTCCACATCCTTATCGGGACTTATGGCATCAATTACCCTGTCCTCACTTATATGGGGCGGAAGTGGAAGCTGCACCAGTATCCCGTTCACTTTGTCGTCGTTATTAAGCTTATGGATCAGTTCCAGGAGCTCTTCCTCCCCTGTATCCGCGGGAAGCTCATAGGACAGGGATCCTATCCCGCAGTATTCACAGGCCTTCTTTTTATTTCCCACATATACCTTTGATGCCGGGTCTTCTCCTACCAGCACCACTGCAAGGCAGGGCTTTACCCCCGTCCTTTCTATCTCTTCCTTTATCTCTTCTTTTATCCTGGCGGCAACCGCCTTACCGTCTATTATCTTTTCCATGATGCTCCATTATACTCTTCGTTATGCTTATTATCCACCCGGCTTAAAACAGCCCCACGATGTTCCCGTCGTCATCCACATCTATGTCAAAGGCTGCCGGCCTCTTTGAAAGCCCGGGCATGGTCATGATCTCACCGGTAAGAGCCACTACAAAGCCGGCTCCGGCAGATACATACACGTCCCTTACATTGAGGGTGAAGCCGTCGGGGCGCCCGAGAAGCGTGGGATCATCCGACAGGGAGTACTGGGTCTTTGCCATACATACGGGAGTCTCTCCGTACCCAAGCTTTGTCAGCTCCTCAATGCTCTTTTCCGCGGCCTTGGAATAGGAAACCTGTCCGGCGCCGTAGATCTCCTTTGCTATTATGCCGATCTTTTCCCTTATGGGAAGGGTCTCGTCATAGAGCGGCTTAAAATCAGCCTTTCCGGAATCGGCGGCCTTTATCACCTTTTCAGCGAGATCGATGCCCCCTTCTCCTCCCTTTGCCCAGACCTCAGCATAGGAATATTCACAGCCCTTATCACGCACGAATCCCTCCACATACTTTACCTCGGCCTCGGTATCAGTTACAAAGGAATTGAGGGCTACCACCACGGGAACCCCGTATTTCTTTAAGTTTTCAATATGCTTTTCAAGGTTTACGATACCCTTCTTTAATGCCTCCAGGTTTTCCTTTCCAAGCTCATCCTTAGGAACGCCGCCGTTATACTTCAGTGCCCTGACCGTCGCCACAAGCACGATGGCATCAGGCTTAAGCCCCGCCATACGGCACTTGATGTCAAGGAACTTCTCGGCTCCGAGATCCGCACCGAAACCGGCTTCAGTAATGCAGTAGTCCGAGATCTTGAGAGCAGTCTCCGTAGCCCTTATGGAATTACAGCCATGGGCGATATTTGCAAAAGGTCCTCCGTGAACGATGGCCGGAGTATGTTCCAGGGTCTGGATCAGGTTCGGCTTCAAAGCGTCCTTAAGCAGAGCCGCCATGGATCCCACAGCCTTGATATCACCTGCGGTGACCACATTGCCGTCCAGATCGTAGGCCACGATCATTTTTGAAAGCCTGCGCTTTAAGTCCTTTATATCCTTTGAAAGACAGAATACTGCCATAACTTCGCTGGCAACGGTAATGGTAAAGTGGTCCTCCCTGGTAAAGCCGTCCGCCTTTGCCCCGAGTCCCACGATCACATTCCTGAGTACCCTGTCATTCAGATCCAGACAGCGCTTTATCGCGATCCTCCTGGTATCTATCCTGAGTTCATTACCCTGCTGTATATGGTTGTCGAGAAGAGCGCAGCAGAGATTATTGGCTGTGGTGATGGCGTGAAAATCTCCGGTAAAATGGAGATTCAGCTCGTCCATAGGAAGGACCTGGGCCATTCCTCCGCCTGCAGCGCCGCCCTTTATGCCGAAGCAGGGGCCGAGTGAAGGCTCCCTTAAGGCGATGACCGACTTCTTATTAAGCCTTCCGAAGGCTTCCCCGAGCCCCACGGTTATAGTGGTCTTTCCCTCTCCCGCCGGAGTGGGGTTTATGGCTGTCACCAGAATCAGTTTTCCCTTTTTGTTATTTTCAACCTTTTTCAGAAAGCTTTCGGAGAGCTTGGCCTTGTACTTTCCGTACTGTTCCAGATCCTCCTCCGTGATCCCAAGCTTTGCAGCCACTTCTCCAATGGGTGAAAGGACCGCTTCCTTTGCAATCTCAATATCAGTCTTCATCATCTGCCTCCCTTTCCGAATTGCCGTTTTCCAAAAACGCTTCAAATTCTTCTTTTGTCATCAATACCTGACGTGGTTTGGTTCCGTCTTCCCCGCTTACAACCCCTGCTTCCGCAAGCTGATCCATGATCCTGGCCGCCCTGTTAAAGCCTATCCTGAACATTCTCTGCAGAACACCGATGGTGGCCTTCTTCTTTTCTGTTACAAACCTGCCTGCATCGGCAAAATAAGCATCCCTTCCGTCGTCATTGGTAAGCGGGTCCGGTATGTCCTCTCCGGCATTCCGTTCACTGTTCCCGCTTGATGCCGCAGCATCTATCTCTGCCGAAATATCCTTGTCCGTCTCTTCCTTCGGAGCTTCATTCCTTATAAAGTCCGTGACCGCCTGAACCTCGTCATCCGAAACAAAGGCTCCCTGCAGTCTTTCGGGTCTCGGATATTTCTGGGGATAGAAAAGCATATCCCCGTTTCCCAAAAGCTTCTCTGCCCCGGCAGAATCCAGAATGGTCCTGGAATCCACGTTCGAGGACACTGCAAAAGCCACCCGGCTCGGCATATTGGCCTTGATAAGTCCGGTGATGACGTCAACGGAGGGTCTCTGGGTGGCGATTATCAAATGTATGCCCGCAGCCCTTGCCAGCTGGGCAAGACGGCATATGGAAGCCTCCACATCTTTTTTCTGCACCATCATAAGATCCGCAAGCTCATCCACTATGATAACGATCTGGGGCAGTAATTCATAGGGACTTCCGTCTATCAGGGTCTCTCCGTTCCTGTTGAGTTCCGGCACCTTTTCATTATAACCCTCCATATTCCTCACATGGACCCTGGCAAAAAGCTGGTAGCGCTTCATCATCTCCGCAACGCCCCAGTTAAGGGCTCCCGCGGCCTTCACCGGATCCGTGACCACAGGGGTCAGGAGATGGGGGATCCCGTTATAGATGGAGAGCTCCACAACCTTCGGATCTATCATTATAAGCTTTACTTCATCCGGCTTTGCCTTATAGAGTATGCTCATGATGATGGTATTTATGCATACGGACTTACCGGATCCGGTGGCTCCCGCAATAAGGAGATGGGGCATCTTGTCTATATCATATACCACAGCTTCACCCCCTATATCCTTACCTACGGCGATGGTGATCTTTGATGCAGCGTTCTTAAAGGGAGCGCTCTCAATAAGCTCCCTCAGCATCACAGGTGAATTGGTCTTATTGGGGATCTCTATACCTACGGCGGCTTTTCCCGGTATGGGAGCCTCTATCCTGATATCGCGGGCCGCCAGATTCATCTGGATGTCATTTGAAAGATTCAATATGGTATTGACCTTTACCCCCTGCTCCGGCTGCATCTCAAAGCGGGTAACGGTAGGCCCCTGGATATAGTTAAGCATCCTTACCCTGACTCCGAAGCTGCTAAGGATATTCTGAAGCTTCATGGCCGTGCTCTTTAAGGAGTCCTCGCTGTCCTTCTCCATGGCCTTGCCGCTCCTTAAGAGATTTATGGGAGGAAGCTCGTAGGGCTTAGCCGGCTTTTCTTTTATCTCCTCCGGTTCATGAGGATCCCCGGGGTTATCAATGTCCTCAAGGTCATCAAAATCCTCAGGCTCTTCAAAGTCCTCAGGCTCATCAAAGACCTCCGGCTCTTCAGGGTCCTCAAAGTCCTCAGCCTCATCAAAGACCTCCGGCTCTTCAAGGTCCTCAAAGTCCTCAGGTTCATCAAGGTCCTCAGGCTTAATCATTACCTCAGGCTCTTCATGCACCTTAATTTCCTCTGATCTCCCTTCGTCCTCAGTCTCCGTCAACTCCTCCGGGTCATCGTAAAACATCCCCGGTTCACGGATCTCATCCTTTTCTTTACCCCCGGATATAAGGAATTCCTCCGGGATATCCTCATCAAAGGTTATCTCATGCATATCGCTCTTTTCGGTTTCATGATATTGCATGAGTTCTTCGTAAAATCTGTTTTCCGCGGC